>CADBHR010000048.1 GCA_902794475.1 uncultured Methanobrevibacter sp.
CCTTGGAATTGGATATGATATATCTGACCAACTCCTTCTCGCCGATGTCTGAGACTTTCAAGGTCATGAATATTAGTATAAACTTTAAAATAAATAAGTTTTAAGAAAAAATAGAAAAAAGATTTCAGAACTATAAGTGTTCTGAAACTCTGTCTTTGATGATTTCATACATTCTTCTGTCGACACCCAAAGGATCGGTCAGAACGATTTCACCATCGAACTCGACCGGCTCGTCGTCATGGTCATGATGGTGGTGATGATGATGTCCGTGATGGTGGTCATCGTGATCATCATGGTCATGATGGTGGTGATGATGATGTCCGTGGTCGTCACCTTCATAATCGCTTTCAATTCCTAACAATCCAGGAATGTCCCTTTTTGTGTGAAGACCGTGTGCTACAAAGACCGGCACTACAATGATTTTTTCCAAATCATTCTCTTCGGTCAATTTTTTGATTGTTTCTGGCATGTCCGGAAATTCTTCAACATACATTTCCTTATAAGCTTTAATTACCTCTTCTCCATCGTCCAGTCTTGAACCGTGAGATAATAATAATATTCCTGTTTTATCTGTCATAAATATCAACCATAATTAAATTTTAAGTTAAATTCTGTTAAGTTATCTTGATTAAAAAATTTTTCAAAAAAATATATGGAAAAATAACTATTTTCCCTCAATCATTTTAGCTAAAATATCTATTAAGATGTCATCCGAATTCGACAGGGGTCAAGTCATGCACATGGTCGTGGTCGCCGTGGCCATGGGAATGACCGTGTGAATGCTCATGTTCGTGGTCATCCAAAAATCCTAGGATATGTGGAATGTCATGGGTTGTGTGCATTCCAGGAGCAATGAATACCGGTACGACAACCAGTCTTTCCAAACCGTTTTCTTCAACTAGTTTATTGATTGATTCAGGTATGCTCGGACCGCATAATTCCATGAATCCGAAACTTGACGGCAATTCGCAGGTCTTTTCGAACTTATTGTATAATGCGGTTGCAAATTCCTTGTTGTAGTTTAGTCTGGAACCGTGGGTTACAAGCAGTATTCCGGTTTTAGCATTGTCATCCAATTCAGATTCAGCCAATGCTTCTTCAACTCTTTTATCGATGATATCCAATAGCTCATCTCTTGGTCCGATTGAACTTAAAAGTTCAATTTCACCGTCAAAATCGACATCAGGAGCTATTGACAAGTAATGTTCCGGCGGATAGTTGCCGTCAGGACATCTTGGGTCTTCCTCAAGTGGTTCCAAACCCAGTAATTGCGGAATATCGATGTTGGTGTGAATTCCTGGAGCTAAAAATACAGGTAAAGCAATGATTTTATCCAAATCATCAACTTCTTCCTTTAGAATATCTACAGCGCCTGCAATTGTAGGCTCTGAGACTTTCATGTACCCTATTTCAGCCACAAGATTTGTTTTTTTGATAAATTTTTCTTTTATTTCTGTAAATACCTCTTCAGCGTAAGGCAGGGTACTGCCGTGACTTACGAGAATTACACCGGTATTATTTGATAACTTTGAATTTGTATCCATATGAGATTACTCCGTCTTCTCCATCCTCTCTAACTCTTCTGAATACCATTTCAACATCATCGCCGATTTCAAGTGAATCCACATCACAGTCGACGAGTTGAGTGGTTAATTTTGCACCTTCTTCAAGTTCAATGACCGCTACAGCATATGGAGCTGATTTTTTAAAGTCGTCAGGTGCTGATCTAATTACTGAATAAGTATATATTTTTCCTTTTCCTGAAAATTGGAAAGGTTGAAGGTCTCCTTTTCTCCTACAGTTAGGACAAACTACACGAGCTGGGAAGAATACTTCACCACAGGTGTTACATTTGGAGCCTATAAGATTGTATCTTTGTTGTATATGACGCCATGTTCTTACAGTATCAGACATGTGAATCCTCCTAATAATTTTCAATATGTATAATTTATCTAAAATAATATAAATAGGTATTGAAAGTATTAATTAAATTAGCTAAAAACAAAAAAAGTATTAATTTTTTAAAAAAATAATCGTGATTGAAAATGAGATGTAATCATCCATAAAATCTTAATATGAAATTCCATTTTCTTCAAGCCTTGCCTTTAGGACTTTAATTTCATCATCCTTCATCTCAAGGATGACTTTAACTTATTGATCTTTTTAAAGCAATATTTACCTTGATTTATTAAAAATAAAGTTATGACAATATTATTTTTAACTTATAATGAATATTTGGATGTTATACACATTTACACAAAATCATAGGGTCGCACTTCAACAATTAATTTATAAATTTCAAGCCAAATTTTTAAAAATGAAAGCAAAAAAACCAGACTCAAAAGGCAATATTATTGTAGGCACCACCGCAATTTTGATTGTGGCACTCCTATTAATCTCCATTTTTGTTATAACAACGATAACATTCATTGAAAATTCAAATATTGATTCTGAAACCAACGATAACTTCAAATATGTCATCGATGACTATTCAGCCAATTTGGAGATTTTGGGAAGGGATGCAATAGCTGAAGCTACTCAAAAGGTTTACAATGGCCTGCCTGTAAGAGATAGCCAAGACCAAATAAAAAAGAATTTGAATAAAATTTTAGAAGATAAAAACGAAGAATTCAGGAAAAAATATGATATGGACATGTCTTCTGAGGTGATATCTGTCGAACCAACTGATTCACCATGGAAATTATTGTTTAAGGTAAAATTAAATGGTAAAAAAGGAGATAATGAATTTTCACAAGTAATTGAGAGAAATGCATCAATCGAGGGTTTAAGAGATCCCCTACCTATTGCTAAACTGACAATTGCATCCGGTGTGATGGCATATGACGATAAAATCCACTATAAGACCGCACTTTCCGCTTATATGCTCCTGCATAATTTCGACTCGCCGGAATCATATATCGAGGCAACGGCTCCTTTAACTATGAAAAAATGTCCTTATGACCCGTATGTTCACCATGGCGATCCCGGAGTGTTAAAGGATTGCCTTGATACCGGTTATTTTCATGAAAGCGCAGATGGAAGCTGCTATCTTTGCAGACTGGAGGGCAAGGGAAAATGTCCCCATTATGGCATGGAAGTCTTTATCCAGACACACACTCCCCTTCAAAACGAATCGCTGTCATGCTCTGATCATGTGGTATTTGCAGACCATTACAACGGTGAAAAGATAGATCCGAATGATTGGAACAGCTTGATTCTGGATTCATCACACAGAAAAAAATACGGGCTGGTTGGCAATGAGAGCTATTGAAATCGGAATAATCCTAATAATAATCCTGGTTATTTTCGGTGCAATCCTTGCATCGATTGAAAATTCAACCGAAAAGGTAATGAAAGAAGTGGAAACAAACAATATGGAAAAACTGACCTCAGAAGTCATTGACAATCTGATAAACAATCCTGGAGTTCCTGAAAACTGGAATGAATACAGTAAGGGCACACCTGGCCTGGCAGTCGTCAATGAGGAAGGTCAAACAATTCCAAACAGCGTTTCATATGCCAAATTAATAGCCCTTGGAAATGATTACAACAAGATGGTTTATGATAAAATGTTTACATCCAAACTCCACACTTCAATGGAGCTGATACCAAAGGAGAGCAGCATTTCAAGTGTAAAAATCGGTGAAAGTGGTGAAAGAGAAAACGTTTTTTCACTTACAAGACTGGTGAAATGTGATTTTTACAAGAGCTATGTCCTCAAAAATTTTGAAATCGAAGGAAAATGCAACAGGCATCATTCACAGGATGAGTGCAGCTGCAATTTCTTTAAAGCATTTCGGGGAAATCTTAAAAACTCGGATTACTATCTATTGATTGATGACACTGAAGAATATGACCTATCATACATTGTAGACACCACAAGAGTCGTTAAGGATAAGTATTGGAAAACAACAATATCAGATTCAATCTATCTAAACGATGAATTTGAATTTTATGATGATGACAGCGCCATTGTCTTTGTTCATCTTGACAAGCCTCATCCAAAGGCATTGCTTGTCTGCGTTCCGAAAAACTTTGATGATAATCTCCTGGAATATGATTATTTCAGAACAAATGAATGTGAATTTGTCATGAAGGCATGGTATTAGATTAAAGCACCTAATAGGAGAAGTGAAACTGAAATCAGAACAAAGCTGGAAATTGAATCTGTAATACTGGTTGAAATAGGAATTACTATATTGTCCGGGTCCAAATTATTATTATATGATGTAATGGATACATAATAGACAAGAATCACCATTATGGCCACTAAAATCAGCCCGGACATTGTGCTTATTTCAACTATCTTATCAAATCCGACGCCAACCACTCCCAAAGCGAAAGATGACCCTTCAGCTAAAATACCTATTAGAGGGAAAACAATAATTGCTAAAATGAAGCAAATAATAAAATTATGAACAGCTTCACCTTTCGGCTTATTGAACGGTTCGACTAAACCTGAGTGCAGTCCTGAAGATAATCTGGCTCCCAAAATACTTATTAAGCTTCCGCTTTCTCCTGAAAACAGCGGCAATAATGTCAATAGGCTTGCATTTGTAAGCAATGTCTCAAGTGCTGAGTTCAAGATGCTTCCGGCAGCCCCTCCTAAAAAGGAACATAAAAGCAAGACAGGTGTTGACTGCTTTAAAATTGTATTTGTCTCATAAGACAAGCGGTAACAATAAACAAAACTGATGAAAACAGCAATTAAAACAACTACAAGAACAGCATCCTTAAAAATAAAGCTAAAGTTCATTGCCTGTAGAATAAATATTGATGCAATGATAGCCGGCAAGGTGAGCAAATCTCCAAATGCCGCAATAATTGGACTTGTTATGTTGTCCGGGTCCCATCCATGTTCATAGCTCTTGAAGGATACGAACATTGTAATCGGAAGCATGATCAAGTTTGAAATTATTCCTGCAATTACACAAATCAGCATGAAATCTATTAGACTCATGGATGGCTGATGCAGTAGAATACATAGAATCTTAGCTATAACTGCTAAAAACAATGACAATACCATTGTCAAAACAAAAGATGAATATATGTTATAGTTTAATTGCTCTGAAAACTCAAATTCGGGTGAAATTATACCGATGTGTAGGTTGGTTGATAATCTTGAGGCAAAAGAACCGAAAATGTTTCCTCTCATTCCAATAGCTCCAGGGATTACCACCAACAATCCTGGAAATGTTTCAAGGAAAAAGGTCATCTTACCTAGAATGACACCGGCGCAAAGGTCTCCTATAGCGCAAATTAAAAGGGCTAATAATCCTTCCTTTATGACTGATTTATGCTCTGTGTAAAACTCAGACCATTCTGCAGATAGCGGAGTGCGAATCTTCTTCTGTTTGTCTGTCACACATATCACTACCCATAGTCATTTTTTTCACTTCCTAGTCTTCTTCTAATTCTTCTGGAATGTCTTCTAAAGAACAGGTTCCTGCAGCTAATTTTTCAAGCAGATCAGCACCTTCATCTGTTCCTTTTAAAATTAATGTATCATCCGGTAAAAGTGTGGTATGTTTATCTGGTCCATAAATCCATGATGAACCTCTTCTGATTGCAATAACACGCATACCTGTACGATTTACCAATAATAAATCTCCTAAACTATTGTTTGCAAGTTCTGATGAATCATCAATAGTAACTCTGACAATACTTTTGTCAGATTCTTCCATAACCATCTTAAAAACAGGATGTGGTTTGAATCCAGTTATTACTAAATCAGCCAAATCCTTAGCAGCATTTGCCATACTTTCAGCCGCTTCAGCAATTTCAATCAATGCTGTTAATTTCTCTGCATCTTCATATGATCTGGCCGCTACCAATGATTCCTTTTTAATTTCATAATTCATGGAGTTAACTTCATTTTCAAGTGCAATAACTTCTTCTGCCGCCGCTTTACTATTGAATAAAACAGCAGAATAAGCTAAATCAACCATTAACTCCGACATGTTTTTCATTTCTATCAAAAGAGTTTTTATTGTCAATTCAAATTTCCCCTATAGATCATTTGGATCTGTTTTCAATAAGCATGATTTTCTAAGTTTCAATAAAGTTTTCTTTTTAGTCTTTAAATCTTCAACTTCATCAAGAATGTTTTCTAAAGGCTCTCTTAAATATTCTGTGGTCTCTTTCGTATGTAGCCAATGGCAGTTTGTACAGTTCCATACTCCCTTGCCCTTTATCCACTCTCCTCCTGTTGCAGAGTCTCCACATGGATAAAATGGACAATAGCAGAAGTCACAGTATTGACCATCCCAGTGGCAAGGATAGAATTCACATTCACGGTTTGGACCATGAGCCACTTCGCCATTCAAGAATTTCTCATAATGATTTTGTGATAATGGATGGATTTTAGACCGGATAACATAACCTCTCGGTGTTATCATCTTACCGTCCTGGACATAGGTTATGTCATTTCCGACAATCAGTGTGCAGGACATGTTTACTATGTCTTCAGTCAAATCCTTAGCTTCAACGATTGTTGCTTTTGGAGGCTCATAAGTACTGTCGACTATGCCTATCAATGCATTTTCCCCTTTAATGTCCAAAACACATTGCTTAAACCTTCTGAAAGGTTCCTTACGTGTTTTGCTTATGGGATTATATATTGCAACAATCAGATTTGCCTCAAGTGCATATCTTAATTTCTTTTCGATTTCGGATAATGGAGTTAAAATGTTACTTAAGCTTATTGCAGCAAAGTCGTGTAAAGGGGCACCCAAATGACTTGATGCATAATTCAAGGCTGATACCCCAGGATAAACCTTTATTTCAACATCCCCATATTTGCTTACTATCTGATATAATACGTTTGCCATTCCGAATACGCCAGGGTCTCCGGAACTGATTAATGAAACTGTTTGGCCTTCCTGACTTTTTTTAATAGCAAATTCCGCTCTAGCTATTTCATCGCCCATTCCTTTCTTAACGATTTCCTTTCCTTCAATCAGATCTTCAATCTGGTCAATATATTTCTTATAGCCTATTATAACATCAGACTCTTCAATAGCCTTAATAGCCCCTAAAGTCATGTTGTCTCTATTTTGACCAATTCCTATTACATTAATCATTTATATCACTAGTAAAGTTTTAAAATAGAAGTTATTGCAATTGTATTTTCATCTACTCTAAGACCGTTCTCACCGTATTTCGCCTGACCGGTTGCCAGGACCTTAAATGATGGACTCTGACTGATAACGATTTGTCCTGATGTCTGATTAGGTGTAGCATAACCTAATGATTCTATGTTTACAGTAATGTTTTTATTATCAGTGTCATCGAATGTTGTTATGTTCATTGAATCAACATTGACTCCATCCACCTGCGATAGCGATTCCATCTTGAGCGCAACATCCTTTTTATTTGAAATGTTGACTGGAGTAGGGTCTTTAATCAAAGCGTCATTAACCTTTTGAGGACTGAAGAAATCATGTATTTTTGAAATCTGCATGTCCACCAATCCATGGAAGTTAGGAGCTTCAGCGGTTACAATTGTATATGAACTGAACAGACCCAATTCAAAAAATACGATGAATAACACTATTATTAGTATAACTCTAAGTATTTTACTTGCCATTTTATCACAATCATTAATCTTTATAAATATAGATTATATAATGTTTTAAATTATATTTCTAATATATAATAAACCTAACCCAAATTTACAGGCAAAAATCAATATTGATTTTTAAAATTCTCAAAGTTTATTAATATAAAAAAATAAATTTTTTATCATAATGCTCAAGTACCCCAACCCATATAATGTTGGGGATGAATTGCACCAAGGGGATTTGTTTTCAAATGCTCTCTGATGAACTTTAAATATCATCAAGGCTTATACAATAAATGGCAATGACAAAAGTTTAATTAAAAACTTTTTTTTCAACGATAACCAAGTTTTAAAAAAAGTAAAACCATTAACACTTGTAAAAAAAATTGCCATAACCGTTGGGACTACGGTTCTGTAAAAATCTTCCAAAAAACTATAATTTTTTGGTTTGCGATCCCCTTCTTCTACAATATGTGGAGCTCAACAGTATGTCAACTAATAAAATTCTATTAAAATTTGCAAAAAAAGGAATAAACCTATCACCTGAAGCTTATGACAAGGTAATGAAGGCAGATAACCCTCTAGATTTTGCATCTACTTTAATAGTCAAATTGAAAAGCGATAAGTTTACATCAAAAGACCTGGTTTGCGTTAACGGTGAAACCATTGATGAAATTACCGGCGTTAAAACAGTTCCTGAAATTGACAATCAGGACACTTTAATCAGATCAGAAGAGACTGAAAAGCCTGTTGATAAAACACCACAGCCACCTAAGGAAGTTTCACACACAAAATCGAAGCCGCAAAAAAAGGTTGAAGATGAAAAGCCAAAAGCAGTTGACAGTGAAAAGGAAGCTGAAGTCAAAAAGCCTGATTCTATTGATGACCTTAAGAAAGAAAGTGATAAGCCTGAGCATTATGTAAACGAAACCATCAAAAAAGCTTCTGAAACAATCAAGGATACTAAAATCAAATTCAAAAGAAACGAGCAAAAGACCAATGTTGAATATGACTTTGAAATCATTCAGGACACAAGTAAAAAATCATACACCAGCGGTGAGCTTGAAAACCTGATTTCCTATTTTAAGAGCAGATATGAAAAATTGGCCAAAATCCTATCCAGACGACCTGAACTTAGAAACTACACAAAAATAGCCGATATTGATGATGGAATGGATAGCTTAAGTTTAATACTGATGGTTCGTGAAATCAGAACCAGTAAAAACGGCCATAAAATCGTTGAGTTTGAGGATGATACAGGAAACATTTCCGTTCTTTTTTCAAATAAAAACGATGAGCTGTTTGCAGAAGCCGAAAAGCTTGTCAGGGATGAGGTTGTTGGAGTAATTGCAAACAAAAGTGATGATGCAGGCTTTGCATTTGGCCAGCAGATAATTAATCCTGGTGTCTTGAGCATACCTGAAAAGGAAATGGACTTTGGTATTGTATTCTTGTCAGATGTTCACATTGGAAGCTTAACCTTCCTCGAAGACGCTTTTCAAAGATTCATTGACTGGATTAACTGTGAAGCTGGTGACGAAGAGCAAAGAAGAGTTGCTGAAGATGTCAAATACTTAATTATCGGCGGAGATATTGTGGATGGTATCGGAGTATATCCAAATCAAGATAAGGAGCTCGCCATTAAAGACATTACAGAACAGTACAATGAAGCGGCCAGATTTTTAGGCAATATACGAAGTGATATCAAAATCATCATTGCTCCTGGAAACCACGATGCATCCAGGGTCGCTGAACCGCAGCCAGCCGTTCCTGAAGAGTATGCAAAGGCACTGTATGAACTTGACAATGTAGAATTCATTTCAAATCCGGGTGTCGTATCACTTGACGGAATCAATGTATTAATTTACCACGGACGTAGTTTTGACGATCTGGTTATGGCTATCAAGAGCTTTGAATATGAGAAAAGTGATGAAATCATGATAGAATTATTGCAGAAAAGACATTTAGCTCCTATTTATGGTGAAAGAACTCCATTAGCATCAGAACTTGAAGATTATCTTGTGATTGATGAGGTTCCAGACGTTTTCCATACAGGCCATATTCACATTAACAGCTACAAAAAATATAAAGGGGTTCATTTAATCAATTCAGGTACATTCCAGACTCAGACCGAGTTCCAGAAAATTTATAACATTAATCCTACTCCTGCTGAAGTTCCAATTCTTCATAAAGGAAAATACAGACACTTTAAATTCTTATAGAGGTTATTTTAATGAAAAAAAATATTGCTGAGATTATTGACGTTTCAAATGAAATATATGATAAGGGTTTGGTTTCCGGAAAATCAGGCAACATCAGTGCACGATTCGGAAACGTAGTTGCCATAACACCAACATTGAAATCCTTATCCAACTTGTGTGAAGAGGATATCGTGCTTGTTGATATGGACGGCAATATCCTGACTAAGGGTAAGCCGTCTTCTGAAGTCAATATGCATTTGGAAATTTATAAGAAAAGATCTGATGTGAATGCAATTGTTCACACTCATTCCCCATATGCAACAGGATTCGCCTTTTCAAATAAAAAGCTTAAAAGACTGGAAGGTTTTGGACCAATTATAACACCGTATTTGCAATCCATTGACTATGAAAAGCCCGGTAGTGACGAACTGGCACAAAGCGCTAGTGAAGGCCTGGGTGAAGAAGATGTACTGATTTTAAAAAATCATGGTGTGATTTGTGTAAGTGACAGTTTAAAAGAAGCAATGTTACTTGCAGTTTTTGTTGAAGAGACCGCTAAAACTCAATTCATAACATTAATGTTAAATTCAGTTGAAGATAAGGATTAATCTTCATCTGAAATTACATTTGTCTTGTTTCTATTTTTCATTCCTTCTTCAATCATTTTAATGATTAATCCGGATAATGAAGTATCTTCATCAATTGCCATTTTCTTTAATTCTTTTTTTAAATCTACAGGTAAGTTAATTGTGGTTTTGCTTATTTCTGACATGTATAATAATTCATTTTAATTAAATATATATTTTTCTAAAAAATATGTTCTCATTACCAAAAACTATTTAAATCTATTAAAGACATATATTATCTTAATAGTTATTTTTACTTATTTTAATTATTTTATTTTGGAGGGAGAATAAATGAGTAATCAAGCAATTGAAGAAGTATGTGAAATTCTTGAGAAGCAGCTAGCCAATCTTGTGAATTGTTAAAGGATGATGAACAAGACCAATCTGTAAGAATAAGTACAGTTCTTGGAAAATTAGATGAAATCAGCAATGACCCTAATATTCCTGTACACGCAAGAACTTTAATTTGGGAAGTTCTATCTAAATTAGAAGCAATCTAATTTAGTTTTTACTATTTTTTTATAAATTATTTTGAAATGGCGACAGCTATTGTCACGCCATCGTATGAAGTTTTCTTATATATTAATTTTGAATCGAAACCTGCCATTATCAATGCAGATGGTTCACAAACGCCATAAATTCCAAACTTTGAATAAACAAATTCAGATTTGGAAACATCACTTGATTCAAACAGTTTCAATTTGTCTATTTCAACAAATCTGACAGGTATATTCAGTTTTTCAGACAAATCCAATATGCCTTTTTCATCTTTTTTTATTTCAGCGGAAGTGAGCATGTTAACCCTTGAAGGCAATATTTTCAAATCATCCAATGATTTTTTAAGTCCATCATGAATAAATTCACATTCCTTTCCGCGCCTGCATCCAATTCCCACAACTATTTTTCTCTCTTTCAGTACGATTTTATGTTCATCCAGACAGACATGTATTTCATCTGTATCAACTTCTGATGAATAAGAAATTAAAACATTGATTTCAAGTGTAACATTGTTCAGATATTCAAATAGATACTTGAAATTCTTGTTTGGATTAACAGTGAATGAAATATTACGACCTTCCAAAATGGCTTTATTAAAAAATAAGATCTCTTTTGTATTGTCAATTGATAAATACAAGTCTTTAGCCAGAACATCAATTCCCAATTTTTTATTTACATCAGTTGAAGTTGTTATGACGGGTGTTGCATCAATCAAAACTGCAATTTTGTTTGCAAGATCATTGGCACCGCCCAAATGACCTGATAAAGTTGATATTACAAATTTTCCATTGTCGTCGATGTTTACAACAGCAGGATCGGTAACTTTAGATTCGACAAGTGGTGCAATTGATCTAATCAATATTCCTGAAGCCATGATTGCAATTATTGCATCATATTCATAAAATAAAACTGGAAAATACTTTTTGACATTTTTATGGTATAAGTCACATTTTATTATTGTTGAATCCAAGTCCATTTTATCCTTTAAAGCAGATGCCAATTCCTGGCCTTTGTCTGATACTGAAATAATCGCAGTTTTCATAATATCACATATAATAAAGCAAATAAAAATATAATAACAAATGTAAACAGGTATATAGTCACTTTTGACAGGTTTACAGCTTTTGAAATATCTTCCTTTGTAATATCTTTATTGTCATCACCTAAAATATAGGTATCTTTTTTTATCAATTGAATGTTCAATGCACCTGCAGTTGTTGCCATGGTGTATCCTGAGTTTGGTGATGGACATTTTCTTGCATCTCTCATCATTACTTTATAGGCATTTTTGCCATCAAGATTTAGCAGATAAGCTGAAATGACAATGAATATTCCTGCAATCCTTGATGGGATAAAATTCAATATGTCATCAATTTTTGCCGGGAAAAAGCCAATGTTAATCAATTCATCAGTCTTGTATCCAAGCATTGCATCAAGTGTGTTGGCAATTCTGTATGCCATTGGAACCAGCAACAGATAAAACAGAGGATTGTCAATCGGATGATATAAAAGAATAACACCAAAAATGAAATAATAAAAGACAGGTGCAACATATGAATCAGTGATGTTTTCAGTCAGACTTTCAATAGTGGCTGAAACTATAAACGATTCTGTCAGCTCATCAGTGTCACGACTGACCAGATATGATACCAATTGCCTTGCCTTGTCAATACTATCATCAAGGGCATCCTTTACATCTACAGCAGTCTTCAACAGCATGTTGACCGAAAATGTCGATGACAGAAGTACTGAAAAAACAATGAATAGCAAAGCTATATTACAGCTGCAAATTAAATAAATAATATATAATATAATAATATATACTGCATAGACTCCAATAACAACAATTAATCCAGAAAGCCTATTTTTAATGTTTATGACATGTTTTTTGAAGAAATTGATAATTGATCCCATTATTACAACAGGATGTATCCTGGTCGGCAGTTCTCCAAAAATAATATCTATTATTAATGATATTAATAGAGCAAATATAATAAATAAAAATAATTTTAATGATGTAATAGTGCTTATTTTAGTTGTTATTATATCATTAATCAAATTATTATACTCAATCATAGTTTAATTTATATAATTAAAAAATAAATAATTTATTATAAATTTTTTAATAAATGATGATATTATGAATCTCGAAGAAAATGTAAGACAATGGTTATCTGAAGAAGATTTGTTAAGAGAAGTAAAATATGATGAAAATGCTGATTTTCATTACATCATTGAGTTTCCAAAAGAAAACATCATGGATGTTGTAAAGCCAACAGGTAAGGATTGTTTGATTATGGCATGTGCCACCCAGGTAGCGCCACAGCATCTGGACTTGATGAAACAGACTGATAAAAAAACTCAAAAGGATTTTATCATGGATTTGAACTTTGGTTTGAATAATTTCTTGGTTGATTTTGAGCTTCAGGTTGCACAGGATATTTTGCAGCAATTTGTCATTACCGAACAAATCTTTGAAGATGGAATAACAAAAAATGAATTGTTCAGAATTCTTAAACGTATTTTTAAGGCTAAATTACATTGCATCTGGCTGATTGACAAGACCTTCGGATCAATTCAGATTAACATCACACCTTCCAATGAAAATGACATGTTCATTTAGAGAGGGAGAGGTGCATTTCAAGTGAAACACTTTTGTTGATACTGATGGACTGAAGGGGTCTATTTCAACTGTAACACTTGAAATTTATCTTTTATTTTTTCGCTTATTTTCATGATTTGACATGTTGTCATCCTTTTGTTTTAAAATCATACTTTTCATTCTCATTTTTTACACTTGAAATATATGTCTTCATTTTGAGTTTTTGGGCAAAAAATGTTACACTTGAAATGGACCTCTCTGTCTATGTGACAAATCATTATAATTTTTTCAATATTGATGTCCATTTGATGATTTGGTTAGTTTGAATTCGTATTTTTTTTAGATAATTACACTTGAAATCATTATCTTTTATTTGAAATGATACTATTTCACATTTATAAATTAAAAGTATTAAATCAAATATTTTTGCATTATAAAATAATATATCTATTCATTCTAAATTATTAATGTTTAAAATTGTTTATATTTAATTTAACTTATTTTAATCAATTTAATTTTTTGAATTTATGCCATTGTTAATACAATTTTCATAACATGGTAATAAAAAGCTTTATTTATTAGCTATTTTATATTATTAACACTGGAAATTATACTCATGACATTTTTGTTATTAACTTATTTTTTAAGGTGGGGAAAATGGCTAATATTTTTGAGGATGAACAACTTATTTCAAACAGAAGGAAAAATCATATATTTAAAAACAAGAAGCCTTTAGATCACAGATTTTTACCAGAAAAATTAGTGCATAGGGATGTGCAAATAAGAGAGATTGCAAGAAATTGGGTTGATGTTTTGGATAATGTCACTCCGTCCAATGTCACATTGTACGGTAAAACAGGAACAGGAAAAACAGCAGCATCCAAGTTTGCACGTGAACAGCTGATTGAAGCAGCAGACAATGAAAACATCTTTGTAAAGATTGAATATATCAGATGCACAGACTTCACTACAGAATATCAGGTTATTGCCGAGTTGTGTAACAGGCTTGGACGTGATGTTCCAAATCGTGGATGGACAAAGGCAGAGGTTGTAAATGCATTCAGAAGCCTGTTTAGAACCAATGCATTTGGTAAAAAACTGCAGTTGATTGTCATTTTGGACGAAATCGATATCCTGCTTGATAAGGATGGGGATGGAATTTTATATACATTAACCAGAACAGACAATGTTGCAGTACTGTCAATCAGTAATTATCTTGACTTCAAGAATCTAATCAAATCCCGAGTTACAAGTAGTTTAAACGATAAGGAAATCGTATTTCCACCATATGGCGCAGACCAGTTATCAGACATTTTATCCGAAAGGGCAGAACTGTCTTTTAATGACAATGTCTTGAATGAAGATGTCATTCCATTGTGTTCCGCAATGGCCGCCAAAGAGGAAGGTGATGCAAGATATGCGTTGGACCTCTTGAAGAATGCTGGTGAGTTGGCTTTTGATGAGGCTTGTGAAAATGTGACAACTGATCATGTAAAAAGAGCTAAGGAAAGAATAGAACACAGTAAAGTCAGTGAAATATTATCCACTCTTCCTTTACAACAGCAAAGGGTTTTGATGGCTATTTTAACATTAACAAAACAAAAAGAGGAAATTACATCTGGAAAGCTTTATGAATCATATACTGAGATTTCCAAAAAGGATGCTGTGACCTACAGAAGAATTTTTGACTTTATCAATGAGCTTGAATTGCTCGGTATAATCTCTACAAACACTGTTTCACGTGGCCGTGGAAAAGGTAGAACAAATATTATTAAGCTTCAATGTGATGAAAATTTACTTGAAACAACCCTCTACTCTATTTAGGGTTGTTTTTAATTAAAGTCTTTAAAATAGCCATCCTGACAGGTACTGCATTTGCTGCTTGTTTGAAATATTTATTATATTTCGTATCGTCAACATCACCTGCGATTTCATCTATTCTTGGCAGTGGATGCATTACAATCAAATCCTTACCTTCCAGCATGTTTTTATTGATGATATATGAGCCTTTTATTTTTAAATAGTCATTAATATCCACAAAACGCTCTTTTTGAATTCTGGTTACATATAACACGTCAACATCATCGATTATATCTTCAATGTTATCCACTTCCACATATTCGACATTTGTTTTATTTATATCATGCAGAATTTCTTGAGGCATTCTAAGCTCTTTAGGTGATACCAAATAGATTTTGATGTTATTGAATAAGCTTAAGGCCTGAGCTAGTGAATGTACTGTACGACCAAATTTTAAATCACCGATTAAAGCGATATTTAAATTGTCAATTGTTCCGATTTCATTTCTTATGGTATATAAATCAAGCAGTGTCTGTGTTGGATGCTGGCCCGCACCGTCACCTGCATTAATAACCGGGACATCAACTATGTCGGATATGAATTTTGACACTCCTTCAAGTTCATGTCTAATTACAAGTGCATCGCTGTATCCTTCAAACATTTTTGCGGTGTCTGCAATGCTTTCACCTTTTGAAACGGAACTGGATCCGCTACTTGCAAATCCAATGCATTGACCATTAAAACGTTTCATTGCTGTTTCAAAGGAGATTCTTGTTCTTGTTGATGGTTCAAAAAACATTAAACCTAGAATTTTTCCTTTTAATTCATCTGAAACTGCTTTAGATTGTGCAATATCTTCTAATTTGCAAGCTTCATCAAGAATATATTCTATATCTTCTCTTTCAAAGTCTTTAATTGAAATAATGTTTTTTAATTTGAAAATTTTAACCACCTTTTTAAATAATTCTTTCTATTGGCACAACTAGAATATCACGGGCACCTGCATTTCTTAAATCATTTACAAGTTCAAAAACTTCTTTTTCATCAATAACCGCTTGTGCAGCAACAGTTTTTTTGTCGGATAAAACTTCAGATATTGTCAAACCACCCATGGAAGGCATCACTTCTTTTACTTTATCCAATTCGCTTTCATCAACATTCATCATAATCAGCTTTTTCCTATCGGCATCAAGCACACCTTTTATGCTTGTACTGACGGCTTCAATCAATTGATTTTTCTCTTTAAGGCTGTCATGATTTGCAATGAGTTTGATTGAACTTTCCAATATTACATCAATGATTTCCAAATGATTCATTTTAAGGGTGGTTCCGGTACTTGTCAGGTCTGTTATCAAATCAGCAATTCCTATGAACGGTGCTGCTTCAGTGGATCCGCTCAATTTAACGATTTTTAAATCCAAACCATTTTCATCTAAATACTTTTTTGTTAAGACCGGAAATTCTGTGGCTACTTTCATGTCCTCTGTAATGTCATTCACAGAACTGATGTTTGATTCTTCGGGAGCCGCCAGGACAAGTTTTGTCTGTCCAAACCTTAGGTCGAGCAGTTCTTTAACGTCGACTTCATTTTCTTTAATCAGGTCAACACCTGTTATTCCAATATCTGCCACTCCATCATTGACAAATTCTGGAATATCGGATGCTCTTGCAAACATAACTTCTATATTTTCGTTGAATGTTTTTGAAATTAATTTACGATTGCTTTTATCGATTAGGCCTAGTCCTGCCTTTTCTAGGATGCTTATTGATGGTTCACTGATCCTTCCTTTTGAAGGAACCGCAATTTTGATTTTCATCATATCTACTCAAATTTTTTTTTATCTGATAATATTATTTAAATATTGTTATTAATATCTTTATTGGATATTTTTAAATATTACTACTTTTGTTTTTTTGAATTTGGAAATTTTTTATATTCATTTTTAAATCATAGCATAATTTAGCGAAATATTTAAATATTAAGATATATTATATCTTATTTAACTTATTATTAGTTGTTAATAATAAGTTTTAACAGAATTTATGTGAGGTGAAAATTATGTCTGAAATACCAAAAGCTCCTATCGCAAGAATCATCAAAGAGTCTGGTGCAGAAAGAGTAAGCGAAGACGCAAAAGCTGCATTAGCTGAATACTTAGAAGAAGTTGCTCGTGATGTTGCTAAAGAAGCAAACAATTTTTTATTTTTTTTTAAGGTGTTATCATGAATAATACTATTTTGATTAAAAACGCATTAATTTTAAACCCAAGTAATTTTGAAAACAAAAAGCAATCCTTATTAATTAAAGATGATTTAATCGCTGAAATTTCAGATGAAATCAATGACAGCGATGTCGATAAGATAATAGATGCGGAAGGTAAAATATTGCTTCCGGGATTAATCAATACTCATACTCATTTATCAATGACATTATTCAGAGGTCTTGCCGATGATTTGAGCCTCGACAGCTGGCTGAACGATCATATCTGGCCAATGGAAGCAAATCTCAATGGTGATTACTGCTATATTGGAGCGCTATTGGGAGCAGTCGAGCTAATCAAGTCAGGAACAACCACATTTTCGGACATGTATTTCTATATGGAAGATGTTGCCCGTGCAGTTGATGATGCCGGAATCAGGGCAGTCTTATCATATGGAATGATTGATTTTGGCGATGCCGAAAGGAGAGAAGCTGAAATTAAGGAAAACATGGCATTATTTGAAGCATGCAATGGAATGGCAGACGGAAGGATTAAGGTATTTTTCGGTCCGCACTCACCATATACAGCTTCCGAGGAACTCCTGATTAAAGTACGTGAATTGGCTGATGAACATAATATCGGAATTCACATACATGTTTCAGAAACCCAAAAGGAAATCAATGACAGTTTGGATGAAAAAGGTCTAAGGCCATTTGAATATTTGGAAAAGATTGGATTTTTAGGTCCTGATGTTGTTGCTGCACACTGTGTATGGTTAAGTGATGAGGAAATTGAGATAATCAAAAAGCATGATGTTAAAGTATCACACAACCCTTGCAGTAATATGAAATTGGCTTCAGGTATCGCTCCGGTTTCCAAACTGATTGAAAACGATATTTGTGTATCCATCGGTACTGATGGAGCTTCTTCAAACAATAATTTGGATTTGATTGAAGAGCTTAAGACCGCAAGTCTGCTTCAGAAGGTTTCAACTTTAGACCCTAAGGTTTTAACTTCCGACGAAGCCATTGAAATGGCTACCATAAAAGGAGCTGAAACATTAGGTTTGAGTGATGAAATCGGTTCTATTGAAGTCGGTAAAAAAGCGGACATTATTTTGATTGACACAAACAGTGCCAATATGGTTCCGGACAGTTCATCTTTATCTTCAAATGTAATTTATTCCGCTAACGGTTCAAATGTAGACACTACTATTTGTAACGGTAAAATATTGATGGAAAATAAGAAATTGACCGTTTTGGATGAAGATGAAATTTATGCTAGAGCCAAACAGGCTATAAAAGAATTAAAAGAAGCTATCTAGCTTCAAATTCTATTTTATTTTTATTTATTATTATACTCTTTTTCCATTCATCCTTGCTTTCAGGGAAATCGCTTCTGAAGTGTGCTCCACGACTTTCTCTGCGTATTATTGCTGATTTTACGGTTAAAATACAGATTTCAAGCATGTTTATTACTTCAAGGGCGGTTACCAAATCGGTATTGTATTGTTTTTTGTCGCTGACGTCAAGGTCAACGAGTTCTTTTTGCATTTCCTGAAGTTGTCCCAGTGCTTCGTTCAGGGTTTTTTCTTCACGAACGATTGCAACCTTTTCCCACATTAGGCTTTTAATTCTGTTTTTGAATTCTTTAGGTTTGATGGAGCCTTCTTTAATCAGGCCTTCAATTCTTGATGCTTCTTCCTGAACCATTTCATCGTTTGTCTTGAGTTCGCTTTCCTTTGCAGCCTTTGATGCGCTTTCACCTGCAATCTTACCGAATACCTGGGTGTCAGCCAGCGCATTGCCGCCCAAACGGTTTGCTCCATGGACTCCACCACAGACTTCTCCTGCTCCAAAGAGGTTTTCTAGGGAACTTGATGCATCGGTATCTATTTTCAGCCCGCCCATAAAGTGGTGTGCGGTTGGGGCCACTTCTATAGGGCCGTGCTTGATGTCCACTCCAACGTTTTCAAACTGAAGAACCATTGTTTCGAGCTTTTCATCGATATAATCGTCATCCAGGTGTGAAATGTCCAGATATACTCCGCCGTTTTCTGTTCCTCTTCCTTCGATTATTTCCTGATAGATTGATCTTGCAACCACATCACGTGTGGCAAGCTCCATTTTTTCAGGGGCATATTTGCTCATGAACCTTTCGCCTTCGCTGTTTATGAGCTTTCCGCCTTCTGCCCTGACGGCTTCGGTTACGAGGACTCCTTTTTTGGATTCGGGTGCCACCATTCCTGTCGGGTGGAACTGAACCTGTTCCATGTCAACCAGATTTGCTCCGGCACGGTAGGAAATTGCAAAGCCGTCTCCATTCTTTTGGAAGGTATTGGATGTTACAGGGTATAGTTGTCCGGCTCCTCCGCTTGCAAGGATGGTCGCTTTTGCCTGGAAGTATATGAGGCTTGAATCTTTCAGGTTCAGACCGGTTGCGCCTATCACCTGATTGCCGTCGGTGACAAGGGAAGTAATCATTACCTCTTCGATGCATTCGATATCTCTTTTGATGATTTCCTCCTTAAGAGCATTCAACAGCTCTGCACCTGTCCTGTCTCCCTGATAGCATGTTCTTCTGAAGCTCTGACCTCCGAATGGTCTCTGGTCTATTTCTCCAGACTCCTGCCTGTCAAAAAGTGCTCCAAAGTTTTCAAGGTCAACCAATCTTTTTGGTGACTCATTGACGAGTATTTCAACCAGTTTCTTGTCGTTGAGATAGCTTCCACCTTTTAGAGTGTCATTAAAGTGAGCTTCTATGGAATCATCCTTATCAACGGTCTTGAATACTGCATTGTATCCTCCTTCTGCCATTCCAGTACATCCTGACCTGAATGACAATCCTTTTGATACGATGATTGCCTTTAGACCTGCATCATCAACTTCGATAGCTGCTCTTGAACCTGCTCCTCCAGATCCAATGATTAACACATCTGTAGAGATAGTTTTTATTTCCATTTCAATTACCCTGTAAAATTTTATTATAATATTACTATATTTTTCATCGTTAAAAATATTTATTAATCAAAAAAAATTAAATGTATAGTGTTGAATCTATATTTCTTAAATTAAATTTAAAACATTTCTTTCATTGTTTGATTAAATTGAAAATATAGTTTAAAATTTTGACACTTATTTAATTTGATATCATTTAATTAGAGGTTATTTCATGAAAATTGATGGTGAAGTAAAGACCGGTTTGGGCAAAGGCTCATTTTTCATATCACAGGAATTCTACTCAAACGAGTTCAGGAAAAAT
>CADBHR010000049.1 GCA_902794475.1 uncultured Methanobrevibacter sp.
GACTACAAAGACAAAATGATGTGCTGTGGTGCAGGTGGAGGTTTAAGATCCAGAGATTTAGATGTAACTACCAGTTTCACTAAAGAAAAACTCGACCACATGACTGAAGCAGGCGTAGATGCTATTGTTAACGTATGTCCATTCTGTCACTTACAATTTGACCAAGGTCAAACTGAAGTAAACGAAAGATACGGAACTGACTTCGCATTACCAGTATTCCACTTAGCTCAATTATACGGATTAGCTATGGGATTATCTGCTGAAGAGTTAACTTTCGATGCTCAAAAAATCGATGCAACTCCTGCTATTAAAAAAGCATTAGGTGAATAAGTTTAAGGATTTTTAATCCTTATCTTTTTATTTTTTAGGCACTGAAAACACATTTCGGTTTAGTTATCATTTTGATAACTATCTTTTTTTATAACAAATTTTTTTTGTTTGTATCTATACGAATAATTTGTAATCATGTTTATATACTAGTAGATAAATAAAATAAAATAATATTAATTTGAGGTGTAATTATGTTTGTAGCAACATTAGATGGCATATTTAAATATGCAGACCTTCCTGAAGAATATGAACCTTATGTTCAATTTAAAGCAACTATTGATAAAAGAGAACTCAAACCAAGCGACGAAATTGCAATTCTAAACATTGCAGGCACTTCCACTCATCATGTTTTATTTTTAGATTCTTATAGCAGCACTGATGAAATTGAAAGAGAATTAAAAGATGCAGATGCTAAAATTAATCATACAACTTTGAAGATAATAGGTGGACATTTATGAGTTTGCCATCAGAACAAACCTGGTTAATTCTAAATAATCTTATTAAAGATTTGACAAAAAAAGGATATAAAATTCCTGATGGAATTAACCCTGAGATGGGATTAATTAGATCATCAATTAGCTCATATAAAAGGGATCCTTCCCATCCTGAATTAATTAATGGCTTGGCAAAAGCAGAAATGTCTTTAAATAAGATTCAAGGAACTCTTTTAGGCATTGCCGATCAAGAAGGCGAAGAATATGCAGATTATTGGCTTGATTTATTAAAACAAGCGATGAAAGGAAAAGAAGTATTTGAATTTGCTGATTCAAGGTCTAAATTTTTAGTTAATACTCCTCCAGGATTGACTACTGGAAGGATTAATCTAAGGGTTCCTTTAGCTGAGGAAAGAGTTCAAGAAATTGCGGAATGGAACGGTCTTATAATCGAATATGATGATGATGTTACTGTTCAATTACATGGTGATAGGGAAGACCTTAAATTTGGATTAAAAGAGATGGGGTCTTTCTTTTTAGAAGATTAAAAAGGTGATTTTTATGGTTAAAATATTGGCAATTAGTGATGTTCATGGCGAAGAAAATGAAAATTTATACTCTTACCTAAACAACAATGAAATCGATTTAGTTTTGGTTTTAGGTGATATCACTGATTTCGGACCACTTGACTTTGTAGAGACTTTTATTAATAAAGTGGCTGACTGTGGTGTAGATGTAATCGCAATTCCGGGCAATTGTGACCCTAACGGAATTTGTAATGCTATCAATGATGTTGCATTCTGTCTCCACAATAATATTATTGCT
Organism: uncultured Methanobrevibacter sp.; assembly: GCA_902794475.1. Taxonomy (GTDB): domain Archaea; phylum Methanobacteriota; class Methanobacteria; order Methanobacteriales; family Methanobacteriaceae; genus Methanocatella. The sequence continues at coordinate 1,590 of CADBHR010000049.1, forward strand.
TATGGTGATGCAATACTATTTGGTTTTGGAGGATCCAACCCTACTCCTTTCGATACTCCTGGCGAAATGGATGATGATAAAATATACAGACAGGTTTATGACTTATTAGCTAATTATGATTATGTTTACAACTCAGATGTTCCTAAAGTAAAAATTTTGGCAACTCATGCGCCACCTTTCAACACTGATGCTGATAGGGTTGAAAATGGTGAACATGTGGGCAGTCCGGGAATTTTAAAATCTATTCATGAGTTTGAACCTCAAATAAACTTATGTGGACATATTCATGAAGCAAAATCTCTAAGTAAAATTGGTAACATTACTGATGTTGCAAATCCAGGAATGCTTAAAAATAATGGTGCTGTTTTAATTGATGTCCAAGACGGCTCCAATTATGATATAAGCATTATTTCATTAGAAGAATAATTATTCTTCTTTCTTTTTTCTATTTTTGTTCAATTTTTTTCAAAATCAAATAAAAAATTTTATTTAAGATTAATTTTAGATAATTATTTAGAAATTTTAAGGTGATAATCATGATTTGGGTAACTGGGAATGTTGATGGGGAAAAGTATAAAGAACCCTTTTCTAAAGGAATCATGTCCCGTTCTTTAAATGTAGCTGATATTGGGATTGAAAGAGCACATGTTATCTCCAGTGAAATTGAAAGTGATTTAATTAAAAATAATGTCACTGAAATTTCAAGTAGTGAATTATCTAAAGTTGTTTTGAATCACTTGGCATCTATTGATAAGGATATTGCAATTAAATATGAAAAGTGGAGGTCTTTAAGAACTTCTAAAAAACCATTAATTATTTTGATTGGTGGAGCTTCAGGAGTGGGAACCTCTTCAATGGCATTTGAACTTGCAAACAGATTAAGACTAAAGAATCTTATCAGCACAGACATGATTCGTGAAGTAATGAGAAAAATCGTTTCTAAAGAGTTAAGTCCAGTTATTCATAAATCCAGTTTTGACGCTTATGAAAGTATACGAACTCCATCAATCAGAATAGATTCTGTTATTGAAGGTTTTATTAGTCATGTGGATGTTGTTAATGTTGGTATTGAAGCAATCATAGAACGATCTGCAAAAGAGGGTATCAGTACCATCATTGAGGGAGTTCATATTGTTCCGGGTTTTATTAGAAAAGATTTGATAGAAAATAATAATATTATAATGTTTACTTTAACGGTTGATGATGAAGAGGCACATAAACAGAGATTTTATTCAAGATGCAGACAACCTTGGGTAAAGAGGCCTCTTGAAAGATATATGGATAATTTTGAATCCATTAGAAAAACTCAAAGATTCTTAGTTGAACAGGCTAAAATTCATGATACTCGCATAATTAATAATGTAGATATTAATGAAACTATTGAAATTATGGTTGAGGATATTCTAGAAAAATTTGGTGGTGTAGATAATGTTGAGCAAGAAAGTTAAGGACATCATGACAACTGATGTAGTAACAACTACCTCAGATATTGATGTTGTAAATGCATTTGAAAAATTGATGGAATATAAGATAAGTTCCCTTCCTGTTCTGGAAGATGGAAAACTAATTGGGATTATTACCGCAACTGATGTTGGGCATAATCTTATTTTAGATAAGTATGAATTGGGCACTAGTGTTGATGAAATTATGATTACTTCGGTGGTCACTGTATCTCCTGATGACACTATTGAAACAGCAATTAAAGCCATGAAAGAGAGTACTTCTTCTTCGGGAATCTTGAATCAACTCCCTGTTGTTGATGGAGAAAAACTAGTGGGAATCATTTCTGATGGAGATATAATTCAAGAAATATTTTAATATTTCCCCTAATTTTTTATTTTTTTAAAATTTTATTCATTTTAATCGAGTTACTGTAAATAATTTTTTTTCTAGAAAATCTTTTAAATTGATTTTTTGGATATTTTTTTCTATTATCCTCACTGTTTTGATAACATTTATATAATATTAAAATCATATATAAAGTTTGGCTAGACTGGAGGGTTAGGGGTCCTCTGTAAGCACACACCCCCTTTGGTGCAGTTGAAGTTCAAAAGGCGGCTTTTTAAAAGAATATAAGCCTAGAAAGACAATATAGAAACCTCGTCCTGCAGGATTGGTGGTGATGAAGTTTTTACTGGAGGGTAAAGGCTAGTCATCTCTAATATGGGAATGGGTCAGGCCCGGAAGGGAGCAGCTCTACTATTAACATTCAATGCTTGTAGAATCCCGGGGTGGAGTTGGATTTTTAGATCACTTATGTTTTTGAGATTAGTCCACTTTTGAACATGCCGTTTATATAAAAAAGATTAACTTTATTAATGAGTTTTCACAAATAACTTAGTATACTGTTTTTTCATATGTCGGGATGGCCCAGCCTGGTACGGCGTCGGACTGCTAATCCGATGGTCATATGACCACCCGGGTTCAAATCCCGGTCCCGGCGTTTCATTTATCTATTTTTTGGTCATGGTACCATTACTGATTTTACTTCAGGAATTTCTTCTAGAATATTGTTTTCAACAGTATGCACTATTTTATGGGATTCGTCTAAAGTCATTCTTCCGTCAACTTCAATGTGTAAATAGACAGTAGCATAGGATCCTAAATAATCAATTTTGATATTATGCGCATTTTGGGCATGTGGAGTGCTGTCCGCAACATTTATTATTTTATTTATTAAATCTTGAGAAGGCAATTTTCCCATAATGTTGTCTATGTTTTCTTTAGCAATTTCATATGCGGTTCTAATAATCAGTAATCCAATTACTAATCCGACAATTGGGTCTAGAATTGGATATCCAATATTTGATACAACAACACTAACCAAAATCGCAATTGATGAGAATATATCTGTTTTTTGATGTTTGCCATCTGCAATTATAGCGGGACTTTTAATTTCTCTGCCCACTCTGATAATATATTCACTTATTATTAAGTTAACAAATATGCCAAAAACTGCCATTAATGCAGCGGATAGGTCAGGAACTCTAATCAATTCAGGATGTATTATTTTATCTAAAGCACCTGTGATGATTTCATATGCTACAATTGCTAAAAATACAACAATGACCAATCCACTTATGGCCTCTGCACGGCCGTGTCCAATTGGATGTTCTTTATCAGCTGGTTTTTGACCTATCTTGAATCCGGCATATGCAATAATGGAAGTCATAACGTCCGAAAGTGTATGGGCTCCTTCAGAAACTAAAGCATAACTTCCACTAAGTATTCCGACGGCAATATTTAAAACAGTCAAAATGCAATTTGCAGCAATGGCAATTGCAGATGCCTTGGTTCCGGCTTTGGTTCTATACTCATCCATTCACTACACGCTCTTCTAATATGTCCATTGCCTTTTTGATATTTTCATAGGAATTGGCATAGGACATTCTTATGTGGCCTTTACCATTGGATCCGAATGCAAATCCTGGAACTGTTATGACACCATCTTCTGCAGCTTTTTGAACAAAGTTTTCTTCTTCAATCTTTGGGAAAACATAAAATGCCCCTTCTGCATTAACTGTTTCATATCCCATTCCATTCAAACGACTGACAATCAAATCCCTTCTTCTTTGGAATTCATTGACCATTTTATTAACTTCATCTTGAGGGCCGGTTAATGCTTCATATGCCCCTTTTTGTGCTGTGGAGTTTGAGCATGCAATACTGTTTTGATGCACTTTGAATAGCTCTTCAGTGTGTTCATCATTTGCGGTCAGATAACCTACTCTCAATCCGGTCATTGCATAGGTTTTTGAAAATCCATTGATTGTAATTACATTGTCACTATATTTTGCTGGAGAGTAATGTTTTTTATCATATATTATCTTTTCATAGATTTCGTCTGAAATAATTAAAAAATTATGATCCATAGATAAATCAGCAATTGCTTTAATGTCTTCCTTTTCCATTACTGCACCTGTTGGATTTGATGGTGAATTCATGAAGATTGCTTTTGTTTTTGGAGTAATTTTTTCCAGAACATCTTCCGCTTTCAATTTAAATTCGTTTTCCATTTTACAATCGACAGGTACGATGTTTCCACCTGCTAGGTTAATGACTGATTCATATAATAAAAAGCTAGGATTTGGCAGAAGTATTTCATCGCCAGGTTCCATAAATGCCTGTGCACTGATGTATAATGCTTCACTGGCTCCAACTGTTACAATGACATTTTCAGGATTGGTATTTATTCCATTATCTTTTTTGAATTTTTTAACAATCTCTTCCCTTAATTCTATATATCCCTTATTTGGACTGTAATGGGTATCATTATCATCAATTGATTTTTTCATTGCATCCTTAATGTTTTGTGGAACATCAAAGTCAGGTTCTCCAATTCCTAAATTTATAGCATCTGGATTTGTAGCTTCAAACATTTTTCTAATCAATGACAATTCAATTAATTTTGTTCTATTTGCAGGTTTTATCATAATTTTTACCTCACTTATTATATTATATATTATTATAGTAAATTTATTTTTTTCTAGTAATTATTTTTCACATACTCCACAATTGTAACATGGGGATGTTTCACACCATGGCGTTTGCTTCAGGTTTCTTAATCGTTTGTGTTCATTTTTTAAAAATCTTTCGTTTATGCCGATGTCAATATTGCTCCAAGGTAACGAATCGTCAATTCCATAATGTGGAGTTATTTCTCTCCATTCCTTAAGTGTAGGTTGTTTTGTTAAAGATTTTTCAATAAGTGTAGAAACATGTCTATCTCCACAAGATAGTATATATTGGATTAGTCCTTTTTTAGGACTTTCGCACTTTATGTTGTAATTTTTCATTTCCTTTTTAATATATCTGGTTTTCTTTTTAATGTCCTTAAAATCATAGCATTCCCATTGGAGTGGTGTGTGGGGTTTAGGTATCAATGGATTAACACTAAATTTCACTCGTTTAGGATTTTTATGCATGTTGGCAATTTGTTTCATATATTCGCAAAGATCATAAATGTCTTCAATGCTTTCACCAGGGATACCTATTAAAAAGTATAATTTAATATTGAAGTCTAGTTCAACCGCATTTTTTATTACTGTAAAAATTTTCTCTTCCAGTATGTCTTTATTTATCACTTTTCTAAGTCGCCTTATTGATTCTGGTGCAAGGGTTATTGTTTTAAGTCCACTTTTTTTCAAACTTTCCAAAGTTTCTTTTGTAATCGATTCAATCCTAAGTGAAGGTGTTGAGATTTGAAATCCTTCCTCTTCAAGGGCGTTAATTAATTTGTCTAAATCATTATAATCAGAAACTGCAGCTCCTATTAATGTAATCTTATTCAATCCGGTATTTTTCCTATTTTCAAGAGCAATATCAATCAATTTTTCCCAATGAACTTCTCTCATGGGTCTGTAGAGATAACCTGCCATACAAAACCTGCATCCTCTTGTACATCCCCTTGAAACATTTAGCATTATTGAATTGTTGAAAATGCTTTGGTAATTTTCATCATCACTTTTGCTTATTATCGGTTGGGTGATGTGGTATGTTTCATTCAGGTTTTCTATAATTCTTATCTTTGTTTTGTTATTGAATTTGGGAATGTAAATTCCTTCAATATCTAAATATTTTTCCAAATCTTTTTTTGAATTTTTATAAATCTCTAATAATTCCTCAATGGCGTTTTCACCTTCTCCGATGATAAACAGGTCAATATAATCCGATAAAGGCATTGGATTTGCACTGGCGCAGGGGCCTCCGGCTATTATTAATGGGTCATTTTTGCCTCTATCTTCCCGTTTTAGCGGAATTTCAGAATCTCTTAAAATTTCCAGTAAATTAAAATAGTCTTCTTCGAATTGGAGAGAAAAGCTTATTATGTCAAAATACTTGAAGGGAGTATTTGATTCAATTGATTTGATGTTGGGATAAATTATCCTCTCACACCAAGTGTCTTCACGTTCGTTTATCAGATTATATAAAATATTATATCCCATTGATGACATTGCAGTTCGATATATGTTTGGATAGCATAATCCGAACCTGATATCCACTTTTTGGTAATTTTTTTGGAATATATTTTTTTCATACAGCATCAAATCAACTTTTATTTCAAATTTTTTAATTTTCAAATTAATTGTTTATTTTCAGTATAATATTTTCATTTCATGTTATTTTTAGTTATTGCCACAGTTTTTCGTTTGATTTTAATGTATTTATTGAATTCTTTTTAATTTTTAATAAAAAGTATTATTGTTTTAAAATTTTATTTTTCATCTATTTTATAAAATTTTAGTTGACTTTTAAGATTTTTAATTTTATCATATATAATTTCACTATATTTTTTGCTTTAAGAGCTATTTATAATTTGTTTTAATCTTTTTTTATTAATTTGAGAAATTTAAATGAGTTTTTAGCATAATGGAGTTTCAAAAACATTTATATAAGATAAACATTATAAGTTTTATCCACTCATTATGAAATACTAATATTTAGTATAATCATATTTTACTATTAAAATTTTCGTAATGAGAACCAAGAGGTGGAAAAATTTCGATAAAAAACAGATCATTATTGATTTTCATTGTATTGATGGTGTTCCTTGCTATTGGAGCAGTTAATGCAACAGAATCAATTAATGTTTCAGATACAGAAGATTCAAATTTTTTAATAGGTGGTGATGTCGATTCATCATCTGCAAATAAATTAGAAATTTCTAACGAGGTTTCTATCTCAGAAACTAATATAGTTAATTCTCATGATGATAATTTAGGGAATTATCCTGATGAGGGAGTTCTAAATGCTAGTTCCAATGAGGATAATTATCAAAATCAATTAACTTCCAATGATGCTGATGCAGCTTCCGGGGAAAATACTTTAAGTTCAGCTAATTCAAGTGCTGACGGTATTGTTTCTGAAGATTCAGGTAATAATATAGTTAGTGCTGAAAGCTCAAGTATTGTTGCTGCAGACAAAGTATCCACAACCTTAAGTGTGGCTAACGCTCACTATGGAAAATCATCCACAATTTTTGATGTTACTTTAAAGGATAGTAACGGCAATATTTTAGCTAATCAGAAAGTCATTCTTAAAGTGAATAAAAAATCTTATTCAGGATTTACCAATGACAAAGGTATTGCTTCAATTAAAACTGCTAGTTTAAAAGTTGGATCATATACCCTTGCATTGTCTTATGGAGGAAATTCCAATTATTCCTCATCTTCACTTTCAAAAAAAGTTAAAGTATTGTCATCAGCAGTTGGAAGCGATTTGACTAAATATTATGGATTTGCTTCCAAGTATCAAATTAAATTTTGGAAGGATAACCAGGCATTGTCAAACACCAAAGTTTCTTTCAAGGTAAGTGGTAGAACATATACTGCGAAAACTGATGAGGATGGTGTTGCCACTGTTTATCTTAACTTGTTTGTGGGTAAACATACTCTCACTACAACCAACCCTTATTCTAAGGAAACAGTTTCACACAAAGTAACTGTTAAAAAGGATAAGACAGGGTTCCGTGCAAAAAGTAAGACATTCATTCCCACTAAAAAGAAAGGTTCATTCAAAGTCGTTTTAAAATCAAAACATAATACCTTACTTAAACATAAGGATGTCACTTTTACTTATGATGATAAAAAAGTAACCTCAAAGACCAATGCGAAGGGGGAAGCTACTATTACTATCCCTGTTCTTGCTAAAGGTACTTACAAAATTAGTTTTAAGTATAGTGGCAGTGATAATTATTATGCTAGTGAAGGAAGTGCAAAGATTGTTGTTGCAGAGTCAACCACAAAATTGTCATCCAAAATACTGGTAATGAGATACAATGATGGATCTAAGTTTAAAGTAAAATTAACAGACAACAAAGGTAATGCTCTGGCCAATAAAGAAGTCAAATTTAAAATTAATGGAAAAACTACTGTTTGCAAAACCAATTCATATGGAAATGCTAAACTTTCCTTAAAGAATGTATTGCCAGGTACTCATATTGTAAAATATTCCCATTCAAGTTACGGTTCAAAAGATTATAGCCAAGGTTCAAACAGAGTTATAATCTTAAAAATTGTTGCTAAGTTAAGCGCAAAAGACCTGACAATGAAAGCGAATGACAACTCTACTTTCAATGTGAAAGTTAAAGATGAATCTGGAAAACTTCTTAAGGGAGTTTCTGTTAAGAGTGTTATCAATAATGGTAATGCTCATATTTATAAAACTGATTCAAACGGCACTGCTAAGTTAGTGATAAGTAAAGGTACCGGTTACTATACTATTAAAACCATAGTTTCCGATCCATTTTATAAATCAGCTCCTATTACTAATAAGATTATAGTTAAAGGAACTAAATTGGTGGCTAAGAACCTTTATGTCATGAACGGTAAGAGTGTCACATATTCAGTTAATGTGGTTAATGAAAAGAAAAATCCTGTTAAAGATAAGCAAGTTGTCTTTATTTTCAAAGGTAAGAATTTAACTTCTAAAACCAACTCTAAAGGTATTGCAAAAATTAGTTTAGGCACATTATCCCAAGGAACTTATAAAATTAACATCGTCCAAGATAATAACGAGAAATCTGCAAAGATTTTTGTTGCAAATAAGGTATCTATTAAAAATATAGTTACCGCAGCCAAACTCGTTAAAAAGTATATCTCTAAACATCATAAGTTACCTTCTTCTGTTAAAATAGGTTCCATTTCCTTAAAAACTGCAGATTATTTATACTTAGCTTCTCAAGCGGTTGTAAAGTTAAAATCAGGAAATAAAAATCCTATGTCCATCAAGATTTTGAAAAATCCAAGCAAACCTAAATCTGCTAAGGATTTAGGTTATTTGAGGAATTATCTTGGTGTGGCGAAAAGTATAATTAAAATTGCTAAATCCAAAGGAAAAATGCCTAACTCCATAAGTTCAGATATCGGATTAATGGGTTATGATGCTGCTGTTTATACAGTTTCAGATGCACTTAAGTATTATGGTAAACATAAGAAAATGCCTGCTTATGTGCTTGTAAAATCATTCTCATCAACTTCCGTTTCATATCCAGGAGTTTTAAACAATAAAAACAAAATAACCAATTTGGCTGATTACTTAAAATCCACTCAAAGCTGTGATGTGGATAATGCTAAAATCAAAAAATTGGTTTATAAGTTAACAAAAGATTGTAAAAATGATAAAGATAAGGCTAGGGTAATTTTTAATTATGTTAGGGACACAGTATCCTATAGTTTCTATTACAATACCCGATATGGTGCTGTTGGAACTTTAAATGCTGGAACTGGTAATTGTGTGGATCATGCACATGCACTTGTTGCTCTGTATAGGGCTGCAGGTTTGCCTGCCAGGTATGTTCACGGTACTTGTACCTTTTCAAGCGGAGGTACTTATGGACATGTTTGGGCTCAAGTATTAATTGGAAATACATGGGTTGTTGCTGATGCTGTAAGTACTAGGAACTCTTTCGGGGAAGTAGTTAACTGGAATACCCATTCATATGGGCTTCATGGTTATTACAGAAGTATGCCATTCTAATTAACTGCTTTTTTATTTTTTATTTTTTTTTAAAATTTTTCTTTTTTTTATAGCTATTATTTTATATGTGTTTTGATAAACATTTAAGTAACAATCTAATTAGGACATTGTTATGAATTCAAAAAGATATAATAAAGTGGCTGTAGGGGGAACTTTTGATAAATTTCATGATGGGCATAAAAAGTTACTGTCCACTGCTTTTGAAATAGGTAATCAAATTGAAATTGGAGTTACTTCAGATGCATTTGGAGGATTAAAAGGAGATATAGACTCTTGTGAAGTAAGAATGTCTAATTTAAAATCTTTTTTTTCAGATAAATCTAATTTTGTTGTTGTTCCATTAGATGACCCTTACGGTACAACCATATATGATGAGAATATTGAGGCTATTGTTGTGAGTGAAGAGACTGAGCCCACAGCCGTGGAAATAAATGAGATTCGAGTTTCTAAAGGCATGCCTCCCTTGGACATTGTTGTAGTTAGTTTTGTTTTGGCCTATGATGGCACTCCCATTTCTTCTACACGCATTAGACGTGGTGAAATTAATCAGAATGGGAAGTTCATCCAATAATCAAAGAATAATTGGCAGGTTTATATTACGTAAAATTAATTTTTTACAACGAGGTGGTTATATGGCAGTAAAAATCGATCCTGATGTGTGCGGACACATTGAAAATTGTCCCGTACAAGGATTATGTATTAAACTTTGTGAACAAGGAGCAATCATAGAAGAGGACGGTGATGTAAAAGTTGTCCCTGAAAATTGTGATGATTGTGATCTTTGTATACAAAATTGTCCTAATCAAGCTATATCCAAAGCATGAGGGATAATAATGTTTAATATTGAAAGAAGTGGTGAAGAACACCGTAAATTGTCCTATAAGGATAAGAATTGTGTTGGTTGCGGGATATGTGTTGATGTATGTCCAACTGACTCTTTAAGATTAGGTCCTCTTGTGCCTATTGCACGCGGATTGATAGAAATGGATTTGATATCCGTTAATGGGGATTCATGTGTATTCTGCGGATTATGTTCCGTGGCATGTCCGTTTGACTCATTATCATTAACAATTGATGGGACAGATATTAAGAGCATTGAGTCTTATCCAAAATGGGATGTCGAATCTAAAGTGCATGATAATTGCATTTATTGTGGCAGATGTTACTCAGTTTGTCCTCAGGATTCAATTATCTTCAAGAGAAATCTTCCAAATCCTGTTGATTTGGTGAGGGGAGAAATGGATATTGATGAGGAACAATGTATATATTGTTCTTTTTGTGCAGACATGTGTCCTGCTGGAGCTATCCTGATAAAAAATATTCCAACAGCAAGTAATGATTTGTTAAGCAATTCAATTGAAGTGGATTTGTCCAAATGTATTTTCTGTGGAATATGTAAGAAAGTATGTCCTGAAGATGCAATTAATCAAGTTTGTTCAACATGCATGTATTATGATGAAATTGAAGCGGTAGAAATTACTGGTGAAACATTAATTTTAGATTCTTCATGTGTAAATTGTTCATGGTGTTCACAGATTTGTCCGGTTGACGCTATTTCAATAACCAAGCCATTTGAAGGCACATTGGAACTAGTTGAAAATGACGAAAAAATATGTAAGGGCGATTCATGCCATGCATGTCTAGATGTTTGTCCATGTAATGCTGTTGAAATTGTCGATGGAAAGTCTGTTACTAATCTGGACTTCTGTAATTTATGTGGGGCTTGTGTAACTGCATGTCCACAGAATATTAGAGAATTGTCTAGGACATCTATGAAATTAAATAATATTAATTCCGGATCATGGAATGAAATATTGAATACTTTAATTGGAAAATAGAGAGGATATCTCTCCATTTTCATATTTTATTTATTATAAAATCTCTTTCTTTTTGAAGCAAATTTTTAATGTTTGTTTGGCTTTGTTCAGTTATATGGGACATATAACTTCCAACTAGGAGCACGATAATTATTAATCCTCCGATTATCAGGATTAATTCCGCACTTCCCTGCCCTTTGTTATCAAGTTTTTTACTATACATGGGTTCTGTTGTCGAGTATGGTGTTTCTAACATCAATGATGTCATCTTTGGCTTTTAGGCTGACATCACTTGTATTCATGTATGACCTGTATATTGTTAGTGCAAGTAATGCTATAACAATAACTCCTCCAAACAGAAGAATGTATTCTGCGGCACCTTGACCTGAATTTTCTTTGAAGAATTTTTTCATTTTTTTCATTTTTTTCACCAATTTAATTTTAGATTTTTTACTATATTAATATTACTATTTTTTAAAAAAGTATTACTTTTCTATTTTTTTCATCAAAATTTCTCTTTTTTTCCATTAACTTTATAAATGGTTTTTAATATATTAATTAATATTAAATAATAGAGTGATAATAACTGATAGGGTGAAAACGTGGGAAATACAATAAAATTAGTTTCAGGATTTATTTTATTTGTAATTGGTGTTCTCATCGCATATGAAACGGCGGTATATAACTTAATAGATATCCTTTTAATAGTGGGTTTGATTATTTCAATTGTTGGAATAATCCTTATGGTAAGTTATTTCGTTGAATCTAATGCAGATAAGACTACTAATAAAATTAAAGAATTTTTAGTCTCTGGAGAGGCTGGAAGACATTCTTTTTCTTTTGAAAAGGATTCTAAAGGTACTAACTCTAATGGGCCTTTAAAAGTAAGAAAAGAATTTAATGATTATGATGATTCCGCCTATGAGGAAATGGAAGTTGGGGATTATCCAAGTTCAGACGGTAGCTATTTTAATGATGATTATGACAGGAGTTCAAAAGCTGTTTTAAATGTTGTTCCACAAAAGGAAACAGAAGTTAATTTTGACAATCAGCTTGATTTTAAACCTTATTATGGAAAGCCTTTGAAGGTTACACGTGCTCCTAAAAGAAGACAGGGAGAATATTTCTCAGATGAGATTCC
>CADBHR010000050.1 GCA_902794475.1 uncultured Methanobrevibacter sp.
AATACAAATACCAAGTTACCTATGGTAAGGATACCGTGAAAAAAACATTAAAAGTTAAAAAATAGGGATTTCAAATCTCTATTTTCTTTTTTTATTTTTCGGAGGAATGAAATTGATTGGACATCACAGATTATTGTTGATTGCGCTTCTGCTTTTGATATTCATTATCCCTTCAAGTCATGCGATTGATAACCAAACCGACGACTTGATTGAAAGTGAGGACGCTCAAACAGCAATTTCAATGGTTGATGAAGACACTTTGGCTGCGGGTAATGACTATTATTTCAATTCATCACTTGAAGACGACAATGGTGATGGAAGCTCTCAAAATCCCTACAAATATCTGACTGCAGAGAGAATCAAGGGAAACTGCAACATTCACCTGACTGACGGCGAATACGTTTTGGACGATTCAAAGACAATTGAAAAGGTAAATATCATAGGATCCACTCCGACAAAAACCATAATTAAATATGATGGAGTAGGATTCACTGTAAATTCATTCTTATCTTTAACCAACGTTACATTAACGGACATGTCAATAACAAATCACGGAAGCGTTAATGCAACAAATACAATTTTTAATTATGGATATGGCAGTAAGGCGGACAGTTATGGAAACAATTATGGTGGAGCAATCTACACCTCAGATGCCAATGCCAATTCCAAAGTGACAATATCAAACTGCACATTCAATGAGGGATATGCCGTTTATGGCGGAGCGATTTACATGGGCACAGGTTACTTGAGCGTATACAATTCTCAATTCATCAACAACTATGCATATGACTTTGGAGGAGCTATAGCATGCGAAAACACATTTAATGTGACAGTTTCAAAATCAAAATTCATCAGGGATCACTCCATTGATGATGCTGGAGGTGCAATTTATGTAAAGTCATCTCCAATCACAATCAGTTACTGTGATTTCATAAACTGTTCTGCAACATTTGGTGGGGCAATTACAACTCTCAATGGCGATGTGAAGCTGAATCATGTTAATGTGCTCAACAATTCCGCAAAATGGGATGGCGGCGCAATTTATCATATGTACGGCAAGTTCGCTTCAACAAATGGATATTACAATAACAATTCAGCCAGAAACGGTGGAGCCCTATATATTGACAATTCATCAGATTTATTGTTGATTTCCAACATTTTTGAAGCCAACATGGCAAATATTCAAGGAGGTGCAATATTTTCACTCCTGAATAATTTACGCGTGTCCCTCACAGGAAACACTTATAAAAACAATAATGCACCAATAAACAAGGATTATCTGGACACTTCAGACCTAAATGCAAAAATAGGAAACGGAAACTATAGCAATTACTTGATCTCCAAAGAGGAGATTATTGATATTCCAAGCCGTTACAGCCTGGTTGAAAACGGATTGACAACCATGGTGAAAGACCAGCAGTCAAGCGGTAACTGTTGGGCATTCACAGCAATGGCAGTTCTGGAATCATGCCTTAAAAAAGCTACAGGAATCGAATTTGACCTTTCTGAGGAAAACATGAAAAACCTTATTGCACTCTATTCCGATTATGGGTGGAAGATGGACACCAATGAAGGAGGATACGATTCCATGCCGTTCGGATATTTTGCAAGCTGGCTGGGTCCTGTCAACGAATCCTCTGATGTGTTTGATGACAAATCTGTTCTGTCTCCTGTCTTGAACAGCATTTTGCACATACAGAATATATTGCTCTTAAAAAGGGACAATTACACAGACAATGATGCAATAAAGACTGCAATATTGAAATATGGGGCTGTCGGAACATCCATTTACTTTGACACTTACTACCTGAACAACGGAAAGGACTATTTCACATGGGCATTATACCCATCAAACCATGCTGTGACAATCGTCGGATGGGACGATAACTATTCAAGGGACAACTTCTATTTCGGTAGCTATGCCGACGGTGATGGGGCATGGATTGTAAAGAACAGCTGGGGTCCTAATTGGGGAGACAACGGATACTTCTACGTGTCATATTATGATGAATCCTTTGCAAAGCCTGGTGTGGAGGGAATAGCCTACACATTCGTTTTGAATGAAACCAGGAAATATGACAAGAACTATCAGTATGACATTGCAGGAAAAACCGATTATCTGCATGACGACAGGACTGAGGTGTGGTACAAGAACAAGTTCACAGCAACAAGCAATGAAATCCTCTCTGGAGTCTCAACATACTTTGAGAAATTCACAAACTGGACAATGTCTGTTTATGTAAACAACGTTTTGAAGACAACTAAAAGCGGAAGTTCACAGGCAGGATATTACACATTCCATCTGGATGATATCGTTCCGCTGTATGCTGGTGATGTCTTTGAGATAGTGTTCAACACCACCTGCGATAAGTTATCCGGCGTTCCGATTTCAGAAATTGCCTCACTCAATAAGGCTATTTACTATCCTGAAATATCTTATGTAAGTTATGATGGAGTAAACTGGCAGGACTTGTTCTATCTCTCAAAAACATATGCCCTGCATACCTACAAGTCCCAAGTGGCATGCATCAAGGCGTTTACAGTGCTTGATGATTACAATACCACAACCACAATAAGCGTTGCCAACGGCAGCATTGAGATAAGTGTTGAAGACCAGTTCAACAATCCCGTTAAATCAGGTGATCTCAGCGTTAATTTAAGTGGAAATGTTCAAAACTTCAAGCTGAACTGCGGAAAGGTTCAGTTGCCGATTAGTCTATTAGATGGACTCTACAATATTGACGTTACATACAACGGAGCAAATTACAATTCCTCCAAGGGCAGTTACGAATTGAAAATTATGTTGAATGCTGATTTGGATAAAGAAAATGTTTATACCTACAATTCAAATTACGGAATCCTTTTATCCAACCAGTTCGGCAATCCTATCTCTGGAAAGACAATGATTTTGAACCTAAACAATGAGCAATATAATCTGACCAGCGATGACAATGGTGTAATAACATTCAATTTAAGATTAAATGTTGGAAAATATGATTTGACTCTTATAAATCCATCTAACAATGATAAAATTGTCCAAAACATTCTTATTACTCCTCGCTTGAGTGACAATCAGGATGTTATAATGTACTATGGGTCAAATAAGGTCTTTAAAGTCAGAATCCATGATGACAACGGCAATATCCTTGAAGGCGAAACCATCAAAATCATGATAGGCGGAAAATCATACACTGTAACAAGCGATAAAAACGGTTTTGCCAGTGTTAAATTGAATAAATTGGCAGTTAAAACCTACTCAGTAACTGTTGATTATATGGGATTCAAGATTTTCAATAAAATTAAAATCAAGCCTACACTAACGGCCAAGAATAAGTCAATCAAAAAGGGCAAAGTTTTAAAATACACTGCAAAACTTCTTAACTCCAATGGAAAGCCATTGAAAGGCAAAAAAATCACCTTTAAAATCAAAAACAAGAAATACACTGCGAAAACCAATAAGAAAGGTGTTGCATCTATCAAAATTAAAAATTTAAAGGTTGGCAGGTATGCAATACAGACTAGTTTTAAAAATATAAAAATAAAAAATAAAATTACTGTTAGGGGATAGTGAATTTGGAGGCTGATAATATTGGCCTCTTATTACTTTTTTTTTGACTAAATTATCAATTATTTGTAATATTTTTTTAACTTTAATCAATTTTTTTAACTGATGTCTGTTAAATCTCCATATTGTAAATCTAAAATATTTATTAAATTTTAGAATTTTGTTTAATTATTTTAAAAAATCTTTTATATTAGTATTACTAAAATATAAATATACATAATATAATTATTTTAATTTATTTTTATTTATTGTTTTAAATTATAATTCAATATATGTATAGGAAAATGGTGTGATAATAAATGAAGAACAATATAAAATTGGGTTTAATTGCAGCTGTTTCAATTATTGCTCTTTTCGTTTTGTCATTATGGATTTCTTCAGCACCCACTAACGTTGATAATTCAGTGAGATTTGGCTGACATTATTGCCTCCTCTTGTTGCTATTGCGTTGGCATTCATAACCAAGGAGACTATTCTGTCCTTGTTTGTCGGAGTATTTGTTGGAGAGTTCATGTTATGTGTAAACGACATGAATATCGTTTCAACATTGGTAAATGCATTCCTAAACATGGGTACACAAATCATTGCTTGTATGTCTGATCCTTGGAATGCGGGAATCATCCTTCAGTGCTTGCTTATTGGAGGCATCATCCAACTGGTGACAAAGATGGGAGGGGCAAAGGCTCTTGCGGACGAATTTGCAAAAAGGGCAGACACTCCTAAAAAGGCTCAATTATTTACATGGTTACTGGGATTATGTGTATTCTTTGACGATTATGCAAACTCCCTGATTGTTGGTCCTATTATGAGGCCTGTTATGGACAAGCTTCATGTATCTAGGCAAAAACTGGCATTTGTATTATTTCAACTTGGATAGGATTGGAAATCAGTTTAATAGCTTCCGGTTTCCAGTCAGTTGGAGTAACAAATGTTACCGGTTTTGGAATATTCCTTCAGACCATTCCGTACAGGTTTTATAACATATTTATCTTGATATTCATCGTAATTTCTGCATTGACATTATATGAATTCGGTCCGATGAAAAAGGCGGAACAGAAAGCCCGTGCCAGAAAAGAGGATGAAGAAATCGTTGTACTTGAGGCTCCGGGTTTCGAAGAAGTCCAGCCGGTTGAGGGCATAAAGTTGTCAGTCTGGAATGCAATCATTCCTATCGGTACCCTGATTGTTGGTACTCTTATTGCATTCTATTGGAGTGGATACACCACTATTCTTGGTGGAGAAGATCAGGCTCTTATAGCAATCATGAAATCATCTCCATTAACATTCAATGGTATATATACCGCATTTTCCCAGGCGGATGCATCTGTGGCTCTTTTCCAGGCCGCCCTTCTGGCTTCTATTGTAGCGATGGTCATGGCTGTCGGTGAAAAGATTCTCACAATTGAAGATGCAATCTCCGAATGGATTGGAGGAATGAAGACAATCACAATTACCGGAGTTATCCTTCTTCTTGCATGGTCACTCGGTAGTGTAATCGGTGAAGTCGGAACTGCAGACTATCTTGTAGGAGTATTGGGCAACTCAATACCTGCTTTCATCGTGCCGTCTTTGATTTTCATTTTAGGAGCAGTGATATCCTTTGCAACAGGTACCTCCTACGGTACAATGAGTATTTTAATGCCTTTGGCGATTCCGCTTGCATGGGCAATAAGTTCAGGTGACATGTCATTTACAATCGTTGCCACAAGCGGCGTATTGACCGGAGCAATTTTCGGAGACCACTGTTCTCCGATTTCAGATACGACAATCCTTTCATCGATGGGTACCAGCTGTAACCACATTGATCACGTAACCACCCAGATGTACTATTCAATATTTGTCGGTACAATCACAATATTGGTAGGTTACATCCCGGCCGGTTTGGGAGTTCCATTCTATTATTCCCTGCCTGTAGGTATCGTTGCAATGTATGTCGGTCTTAAGCTGATAGGTGAAAAGGTGGATTTTGAAGAAGTTGATGAGGTTTCCTCATAACTTCATTATTTTTTTTGCTTTAATAATATTTTATTTTCCAAATCAAAATTTAGGCATACCTAAAAATATTTATATCATTAGGACTCAACTATTATCATGGCCAAAAATACAATTGTCAATTTTTGATGGTGTGGCTGACAATTCAAATTCATGCCGACATTACCGGCATTAAATATCAGATGTAATTAAAAATATTTATATTCTTCCTATTCGGGAGTTCTTAAATTACGCACGGTATTGTTTTTTTTGGCTGTTTAGGTAACTGAATCAGGAATAGACAAACACACAGAAGAAACGATTCGGTTAGAAATTGAATATGTGGGCAAGTAGTAACAATGAAATGTGTTACTATTTGTCCATTCTCCCCTATTTTCATGTAAAAAATGATGATTTCTAATAATATTCGTCACAAATATGTTTATAAGTGCAAAATCTGCATAAAAACTGTCTTTTGGGATAAAAATTTCCCTTATTTACCTGATATCTTACTTTATAGAATGTGTCAATGGCTTCATTGATTTCAGATGAGTTCAGGTATTTGCGCTTGTTGTCCTCTTCACAAACGTCAAGCAGTCTTAAACGCCCGTTTTTTGTAAAGAATATTCCAACGCTTGAAACGTTTCTGTCATATACATTTTCAACAAGCAACTTATAATAGCACAGTTCCAGACGATATTTTGAAAATTTCCCTGAATCGCTGGTCTTATAGTCAACGACAACCAGGTCTCCGTTTTCATCTTCAAGAATGATGTCGCATATTCCGGAAAAGCGATGGTTTTCATCATGGAGGTATTCCTCCTGGCTGAACAGTTTATAGTCATTGTCAACAAAGACTTCCTTAAAAAATAATTCCAAATTATCAACATGGTCAACAATATCAGGTCCCATTTCCAAATCGTTGGCAATTTTGATGAGTTCATTTTTGATATTCACATTATCAAGCTCATCTCCAAACTTGTCGGCAAATGTTTCAGCCACTGAGTGAACATCACTTCCCAAAACCATGTATTTGTTCGGTTCAACTTCGATTTCATCGATATACTGGAATTTGAACTCAAGAGGACATTTGAGATATGTGTTTATTTTTGATTTTGATAATTTCATGGTACCATTAATCTTTAATTAATTTAAATCCTTTAGTGGATTTGATAATGTCATTTTCCTTTTTAATTTTTTCAAGTTTCCTTTCAATTCTTTTATTTTCTTTTTTTAGTTTATTAATCTTTCTTTGCTTATCATAAATTTTAACTCTTAATTCAAACTCTTCACTGCTGTCGGACTGCAGGGCACTATTGTAAATATGACTGTAACGTTTTTTCAAATCATTTTTAAAGTATTCATCCCTTTCCCATTTGTTTGAAAATTTCATGTATCTTTTTCTGATTTCCAAAAACAAATCAGGCTTATGCTCTTCCGGTGCATTTTCAAACATTGAGTAGACATTGTGAAATATCCTGTAGTATAATTCATTTTTATATTGGTCGTAACCATATTCGTTGATTAAGTCAATCAACAAATCTGAAATGTCTATCGTATCCAGAAATCCTATTGAAAATTTATTTGAAAGGGAATCCTTGCGCACACGCCGATTATATAAAAACTCATCGTAAAAGATTATTCTTTCGGCTTTAAACAATGCCTTTGTGAAAAATACATTGTCTTCAAACAGCAAACCTTCAGGAAATCTCAAATCAATCATGAATTCTCTTTTAAAAAAGCTTCCGTAGGCATTGACCGCAAGCTTCAATGCAACATCCTCCACATCAGAGTAATTGAACACATTGCCTCCAACACGCTTTTTCAAGTAGGGCATGCTGTAATATTCATCATGTATTGTTTCATTATCTGTTTCATTGAAGTTGTTTATCTTAAACATTGCAAAATCGAGGTCATGTTTTTGGGATAGATCATATAATTGTTCAAAGGCATTTAATTCAAGATAATCATCCCCATCCATAAAATAGATGTAATCTCCTTTTGCCAGTTCGATTCCATTGTTTCTGGCAGCGCCAAGACCCCGGTTCTGCTGACTGACAATTCGAATACGGCTATCCTTTTCAGCGAATTGATTTAATTTTTCAAGGGAATTGTCGGTTGACCCGTCATTGATGCATATTATTTCAATGTCCCTGAATGTCTGGTTTACAATATGGCTCAGGCATTCATCCAAATACCTTTCTACATTGTAAACCGGAACTATGACTGATATACTAACCATATTTTAGCCTCTGATTTTTCTGAACTTGTCCATTACTTTCCATGATTTTGAGCCTTTAACTTTATCGTTGAATGATTTTTCTTTCTCAAATTCATCTTTTAGACTTTCATTTTCGTTAAGTAAGTTATTATATTCTTTCTCTTTATTGTTTAACTCAGATTTAAATAAATCAATTTTATATTCGCCTAATGAATCAGGCTCAAGTCCAAACTCTTTTTTAGCTTTAAGATAATGCTCCTGAGTATTCTCTTCAAGTATCCGATTTAAAATGTTATTTTCCCTGAAAGATTCATATTCACTTTTGCAGTCTTGAAAATACTTCTCATCAAAGACTTCACAAACGATTTCATAAATTTCCCAATCAATATTATCGTTCAGATACACCATCATATAATCCATATATCTCCTTGAGGTTTTAAATAGTCCGGATGCATTCAGTATGTCAATGCATTCCTTGTATTGGATGATATGGTGATATTTCTTGGAATAGGTGTCTAGTTTTTTAAATGATGTTGGCACCATATAGCCATAAAACTCAATAGGCATTCCATAAATTTCATCGACTTTTGATAGAATTTTTGATAGGAATATGGGATCTTCCCCTCTTGACAATTCTGGAAATCTCACATTTTCAATCAAATCGGATTTATATAAATTTTTGGTAAAATAAAAAGGTATTCCATACTCATCAGGGTCGATTTTACATTCATGAGTAAAATAATAAAAGGTTCCTTTGTCGTAGTGGGGATTTTGCGCGATTTCTCTTTTAGGCGTTAAAAAATTAAGGTTTGCGGAAATCATGTCAGCATCATGTTTTTTTGCTGTGCTGAACATCTTTTCCAATGATTCAGGGTCAATGTATATGTCATCAGCATCCAGAAATCCTATATATTCTCCTTTTGCAATTTCCAATCCCTTGTTTCTTGCGATTGCAGCTCCCTGATTTGTCTGGTCAATAACAACAATTCTTTCATCTTTCAAATATTCATTTAAGATGTTTAATGAGTCATCAGTTGACCCGTCATTGATGCAGATGATTTCAATATCTGTCCAAGTTTGATTGCATACGCTGTCCAAACATTCCTTCAGGTATTTTTCATTGTTGTAAACAGGGATTATGACAGAAATTTTAACTATTTGAACCACCAACAATAAATTATTTAATAATTAAACTATATATCTTTAATTATCATATTAGGAGATTGTTAAAAATGAAAATTATAGCACTTCAAGCAAGTCCTCGTGTAGGCGGAAATTGTGACGTATTGATGGATGAAATGATAAAAGGAATTGAAGAAAATGGTGGAGAAGTAGTCAAATACTACTTGGAAAAATGTGATATTGCACCATGTAAAGCATGTATGTACTGTGCTGAAAACCCTGAATGCGTAAGGGCAGATGACGGAAACAAAATCATTGATGATTTGGTGGCTGCCGATGGGGTAATCTTTTCAACACCAATCTATTATGGTCAAATGTCAGCACAAGGCAAATTGATTATTGACAGATTCTATGCAATTGGCCAAAACCCTGATAAAAGCTTATCCGGAAAAGCTGCATTGATATTTACTGAAAACCAGCCTGAAGGAACCTATGAACAGTACATTGAACTTACAAAATTCTCACCATTCACATTTATGGGCTATGAAGTAATAGGTCATGTGGATGCTGGAAGCGCTGGTCCTGCTGGTATCGTCGCTGAAGAGCAAGAAGACAAACTGAAAGAAGCTTATGAATTAGGTTTAAAATTCTAAACCTATTCAACATTTTTTTTCTATTTTTTTACTCATATATTTAAATAAACTAAAATACATATTTAATTTTACAGTAATATTTAAAGATTATTAAACTTATTATTTTTAAGGGGTAAATATGAATAAAAAAATAATTTTGGTTTTCACATTGGTGTTGGCGGCATTTTTAATGATGGGTGCTGCTAGTGCCGAAGGTTTGTTTGGATTTTTAGGTGGTGACAACTCCTCAAGTTCAAATGACGATAATACATTTGTTGTTGGATTCAATGAGTTTCCTCCATTTGGATATAAAGATGCTCATGGCGATTATATTGGTTTTGATTTAGACCTTGCAAAGGAAGTCGCAAAAAGAAACAACTGGACATTCAAGGCTCAGCCAATTATCGATTGGGAAAGCAAAGAGGTTGAACTTAATGCCAATGAGATGGACTGCATATGGAGTGAATTCACAATTGATGGTAGAGAAGATCAGTATACCTGGTCAAATCCTTACTTTAACAATTCTCAGGTAATCGTTGTTAAATCAGATTCCGGAATTGATTCATCCTATGACTTGAATGGCAAGGTTGTGGAGGTTCAAAGTGAAAGTAGCGCATATAATGCAATCCAGAATAATAAGACATTAAATGAATCAATTGCAGAAGTTAATCAGGTTGGGGATTATGACACCGCATTAATGGATTTGGGCTCAGGAGTATGTGATGCAGTTGTTATGGATTATCCCTCTGCGAATTATCGGATAACTGAAAAATTCAATGATCATGGTTTCAAGATACTTGATGAACATGTAGCACATGAAAAATATGGTGTTGCATTCAAAAAGGGAAATGATGAGTTAAAAGACCAGGTTCAAAAAACATTGGATGAAATGTTCAAGGACGGAACAGTCGACAGGATTGCTCAAAACTATACTGATTATGGAATTCATGAACAGTTACTTCATCCATAATCCTTTTTAATTTTGGAGTTTAATTATGGGTTTAGGTTCATTGTTTAAAAGAAATAAGAAAGAAAAAAAAGAGGAAGTAGTTGAGGATTCACACATCGACATCATCACCGATGAATGTGACGGATGTGAGAAATGCGCAATCGCATGTCCAAATAATGTTTTAATCATTGTGGATGACGTTTCAACCGTTCGTGATGCTCAGGTATGCAAAAGCTGTAAGGTATGCACTGCAATATGTCCTAATGACTGCATTACAGTTAACTGATATTTTCACGAATTGTGTCAATGAAGCTTCTGTCTTCCAATTTTATTATTTTTGTAATTTTTTCTGATTTTTTAATCTCAACAATATCTCCGCTTTCCAATCCGGTAGGGATGCCGTCATTTAAAACGTAAGCAGAGGTGTTGTCTCTCATTTCTGTTATTTTTATTTTGATATTTGATTTTTTTGAAAGGACGATGCTTTTGTTGAGCACTGTGTGCGGTGCTATAGGTGTCATAATCAATATTTCGGCCGTTGGATCTACAATTGGGCCTCCGCAGGACAGGTTATATGCTGTTGAACCTGTTGGGGTGCATACCAATATGCCGTCGGCTATATAGGAAGTGATCAATTTTTCATTTACTATTGCATCGAATCTCACCACTCCGTTGACATTTTTGGAAATGGCAATTTCATTCAATGATTCGGGAATGTTTATCTCATCGCCATTGGATTTGATGATTTTTCCTTCAACCATCATTCTGTTTTCAATTGTGTAATTGCCATTCAGTATATTTTTCAATGCCTTTTCTAACTCATGGGGATTGACTTCGGTTAGATATCCCAATGTTCCAGTATTAATTCCAATGATTGGCTTGTCTGTAAGTTTTGCGGTATTCAGAAATGTTCCGTCTCCACCTATTGAGAAAAGAATATCAGCTTTTGAAATGTCGCCTGCAATTTCAATATCCAATTTTTTACAGCAATTAATCAAATCATCTTTTGTTTTTGAGGCAATTTTCTTGAAATTGTCAGCATTTATGAATATTTTCATGATTTTAATTTTGTAGTAAAAACTAATTAAGATTTTCCACTAAAATTATTCAAGATGGCTTCAATAATATTTGATGCAATTCTTTTGCTTGTAATTAAATTAATTATGCTTTCAAGATAAGCTTACCGGATAGTGATTATTGCAATTGCATTTGATGTAATCTATACCATCGGATATTTATCTGAGATTTTTTGCAAAAATACTATTAATAGAAAAACAATATATTAAATTAACAAAAAAAAGTTTTGGAGAAAGAAGATGATATATTCAACAGAAATTGAAAATATGTGTCAGGTAAAAAAAGGCGCAAATCATGACCCCGCTCCAATACCTGAAGAGGGTAAATGGGTTAAAGCAAAGCAAGTAAGTGATATTTCAGGTTTTACCCATGGAATCGGATGGTGTGCGCCTCAGCAAGGATGCTGCAAATTGACATTAAACGTTAAGGAAGGAATCATTGAAGAAGCATTGGTGGAAACCTTAGGATGCTCAGGAATGACTCATTCAGCTGCAATGGCTGGTGAAATACTTGTTGGAAAGACAATCCTTGAAGCGTTAAACACAGATTTGGTCTGTGATGCGATAAACACCGCAATGCGCGAATTATTCTTACAAATTGTTTATGGAAGAACCCAGTCCGCTTTTTCAGAAGGAGGTCTTCAGATTGGTGCAGGCCTTGAAGATTTGGGAAAAGGCCACAGAAGCCAAGTCGGAACAATTCATTCAACAAAAGCTAAAGGTCCAAGATACCTGGAGCTTACTGAAGGATATATTACAGAAATAGGGCTTGATGAAGATGATGAAATCATAGGTTACAAATACATTAACCTTGGCGTAATGCTTGATCAAATCAAGGATGGCGTGGACCCAATGGAAGCCATCGAAAATGCAACCGGCCAATACGGAAGATTTGATGATGCCGCCAAAAAAATAGATCCGAGGAAGGAGTGATTGCAATGAGTTTATTTGAAAGTTACGAAAGAAGAATCGATCAGATCATTCCTGTTTTGGAAAAATATGATATCAAAGACCTTGAAGAAGCAAAACAAATATGCCTTGACAAAGGTTTTGACCCATACGAAATAGTCAAGGGTGTTCAACCGATCTGTTTTGAAAACGCCTGCTGGGCATACACCCTAGGTGCTGCAATAGCCGTTAAGCAAGGATGCACAAAGGCATCAGATGCTGCAAAGGCAATTGGTGAAGGGCTTCAGGCTTTCTGCATTCCTGGAAGTGTGGCTGATGACAGGCAAGTTGGTTTAGGTCATGGTAATTTGGCTTCAATGCTTCTAAGTGATGAAAGTGAATGCTTTGCATTTCTTGCAGGCCATGAAAGCTTTGCGGCAGCTGAAGGTGCGATAGGTATTGCCAACTCAGCAAATGAAGTGCGCCAGAAACCTTTGAGGGTAATCTTAAACGGACTCGGAAAGGATGCAGCATTAATCATTTCAAGAATCAACGGATTCACTCATGTGGAAACTGAATTCGACTATTTTACAGGAGAAGTTAAGGTAGTCAAGGAAAAGGCCTATTCAGACGGTGAAAGGGCAAAGGTCAGATGTTACGGTGCAGATGATGTGCGTGAAGGTGTTGCAATCATGCATCTTGAAGGTGTTGATGTGTCAATTACAGGAAATTCAACAAACCCTACACGTTTCCAGCATCCTGTAGCAGGAACATATAAGAAGGAATGCATTTTACAGGGCAAAAAGTACTTCTCAGTTGCTTCAGGTGGAGGAACAGGAAGGACATTGCATCCTGACAACATGGCGGCAGGACCTGCATCCTACGGTATGACAGACACTTTAGGAAGAATGCACTCAGACGCCCAGTTTGCCGGTTCATCATCAGTTCCAGCTCACGTGGAAATGATGGGACTGATAGGCATGGGAAACAATCCTATGGTCGGTGCCTCAGTGGCAGTGGCCGTTGCGGTTGAAAAAGCTATGAAAGAATAGGGATTAAATTCCCTTTCACTATTTTTTTTCAATTGATTTAAGAATGATTTGGGTGATATTTTGAGTACTATGTGGGGAATGACAGCAAGGGGAATATGTGAGTATGACGGTAAATTTCTGCTTTTGAAGGTGAGGTCCAAATCAGCACATGATGCAGGAAAATGGGAAATTCCCGGAGGCAAGGTCAAGAAATGCGAATTTTTCGATGAAGCCCTAAAAAGGGAATACCTTGAGGAAACAGGCCTTGAAATAGACATTGTCTCATTGCATAATGTTGTCAGAAATGACTATACCGCATGCAAAACTTCTGAAAAGGTCAAATCAATTCAGCTGATTATGAAGGTGACCTGCCAGAGTGATGAGGTTGCGATAAGCGAGGAGCATGATGATTACGGATGGTTTGGCATGGATGAAATAAATGAAATGATTGAAAATGGTTTATTGACTCCGCCTGCCGTAAATGCATTTAAAAAATAATTATTATCAAATGATGCAAGAATACCATGACCTCTTCAAGGTCGTGGATGAATTGCATAAATGGGATTGGGAATACTTTTCAAATGCTCCCTCTTTAAATTT
>CADBHR010000051.1 GCA_902794475.1 uncultured Methanobrevibacter sp.
TCATCACTTAATGACTAAAAAAAATAATAATCGCTAAAAAGGATTGTTTTTTTTAGAATATTATTATGAAACCGTATTTTAAAAAAGAAAGGAAAAAAACTAACTTATTGAAGTTTTTCCCCCATCTTTCTATATTACATATTATAAACCTACATATAATATAGCATTTATCCGAGAGCATTTGAAAAGTAATCTCACCACCCCCTCCACATAAAAAAAAATATAGACACTAACCCACTAAAATGTGCAATTCATCCCCGGCTTAAAGAAGCCGGAGAATTCTTGCACAATAAAGTTAAAATCAAACTAATATTTTTATCAACCCATTTTCCCTAAAAAAACTGCTTGGACTAAACCCTTATTTTAGTTTTGTATCTGTTGACAATCCATGCACCCAGAATACCGATAACAGCACCTGCAAGGACATCGCCAGGGTAATGTACGCCAACATACATTCTGGAAAATGGAATGAGAACCGCAAATAGAATTAATGCTGCATCTATTATTTTATAATGTTTTTCAGCCAATTCTTTCATGTTCAATACAAAAAAGGTTACGAAAGATAACGTTGAAGTGGTATGGCCTGACGGGAATGAAAGAGGATCGGTTTCAGTAATCAGCAAACGTACATTATCCAAAGTTACAAAAGGTCTTGGCTCACAAATCAGATGCTTTAAGATAGCTGTAACAATGTCAGAACATAAGAATGCAACCAATGCTAAAATACTGAGTCTTTTAAGTGTTTTCTTATCTCTAAAATGTGCATATGCTATAATTGCAATAAGCACAACTACCAATACCTTAAATCCTCCAAAGTGAGTTACTATTGGCATTATAGCATCAAAAATGGGATTTTGAAAATTGTGATTGAAAAAATAAAATAAATCAACATTAATTTCACTGAACATTATAAATCTCCTTTTCGTGGCTTAAGTGAATCCCAATATGTCCAATCGCTAAAACAATGACTGAAATTATCAAAAATACATTTTGGCCATATATTCCCAAAAAGAAAAATGCCAATACGGGAATTGTGGCTCCCGCAACGGGTATTTTCAAAAAATCCGAATACATGTCACTCATTCGCCTTTCACTCCTGAAATATTTGAACCAATACATTTCATATAATATCATCAGTACAACTGCAATAATTAAAGTTAAGACGAAATCATTATTATAATTATTGAAAAACAATGTAAAAACAATTACTGATATCTGACCTATTCTTTCAAGGGCCAGCAGTATTTTATTTTCATTTTTAACATATTTGTCATAATCATCAGGTTTGTTGAAGCTCCAAATAATATTCGGAATCAATAACAATGCCAAAAAAACCAATCCAATTATCATATGATCACTTAAAAGAACGGTACGATTGAATAGACTGCAATTAAAATTACCACAGTCAATATGACGATGGCTCCAAGAGGAACCTTCTTCCAGGCAAGTCCTGCTGCCACAATAGCCCCTATCAAACCTATATACCACAGCTGATTGTCAACTGTCAAAACCCCAGGACATATCAATGCCGCAAGAGCTGTGTAAGGAATCAGATTCAGGAATTTCTCCACTTTCGGAGGAAAATCCAATTTGTCAATGAACAATGCAGGAATCAGTCTTGGAATGAATGTTACAACTGCACAGCCTAAAATAACCAAAGCCATGTAATCCATCAGGCATCACCCGAAATCAGATATTCATCATCAACTATATACATTCCGATTGCCGCTCCAACCAAAGTGGAAACGATTAGAGACCAGTTTCCTAAAAACTGACTTAAGACGATGTTTAAAACCGCAGTTATCAATACCAAAAGCGCAATCTGTTTGGATTCCTTTACAGCAGGTGTTAAAATAGCTACAAACAATGCATATAATGAAATGTTGAAGCTGTTTGTGACGATTACCGGAAGCATATCCAAAAGGACAACTCCTATTCCGGCTCCCAAACACCAGCTCAGCCATGCAGTAATTGCAATTCCAAGATATGTCCATATGCTTGAGTCATCACTTAACGAAAACATTGCAAAGGATTCATCGACGGTTACATGGGCCGCCAGAATATTTAACGGAGTGTTTGAATCCTCAACCTTATTCAGGACACATGTGGACATTACAAAATACCTTAAATTAACCACAAAATTGGTCAATATGATTGCCATTGCAGTTGCACCACTCAATACCATTGATGCTGCAATAATCTGGCCCGCACCAGCATATACCAAAAATGACATTGAAATAGTCTCAAAAGGAGTCATTCCTGCCTTTATTGCAATAGCAGCATATCCAATACCCATTGGAACATATCCAAAAGTAATCGGAATACCCTTTTTAGCACCATCAATGAATTTATCAGTTCTTGAAATAATATCTCTCCAAAAAATTAAAAAAAATGTGTAATTTAACTAAGTAAATTACTGATTTGGTCTGTTGTAATCAAACCTAAAACAACCATATCTTCATCAACAACTGGAAGACAGGATATATCAAATTTACGCATTTTACGAGCAATTTCCTCGATTGTGTCTCCAGCATTACAATATTTGACTGTAGTAGTCATAATATCGGTTAGATGATTTGAATTAGTTGCAATGGACTTGGATAAATCCCAGCTTGTAACAATACCTATTAGTTTATTTTCATCAGTGACAACGGGAATATGTGTCACATGCTTTTCCAGCATCAATTTAGCTGCATCCTGAACATTGGCATTTGCTTTAATTGTTGCTATATTTTCCATCATCAGATCTTCTACAACATTTTCTGATAAGAAATTAGCAAGAAGATAATTGAGCTGGCCTTTTTCAAGCAAGAATGCATCGTGCCCATAGTTGGATTTTATTTCTGAAAAGCTTACGTCAACATTATTAGCATTAAGAGCAGTTACAATGTCAGCGCTCTGTTCTGTTGGATATAACCAGTCAGAATCAACAGAAAGTACCAGAACTTTTGCTTCAACATCCTTTAGTCCATCAATCAATGAATCATTTATTGACAAATCGAATAAATCAACAGCTTTTGTAATATACAGGTAGCTGTTTGCATCAAAACGTTTTACAAATGCTTCTCCCTGATGTTTCAAGTAACTTTCAACCTGGAAATCAACTGAAAAGTCGTAGCTGATTTCATCCTTGTCCTGAAGGCCACGTCCAAATTTAATGTCCATTGATTCATCACTTAAATAGGTAATGTGAGCAATCATACGTGCAATGGACAGTCCATTTCTTGGAATTACACCAGATTCATAGTAGTTTCCGCCTTTCCAATGAGGATCTGAAAATATTGATTGGCGACCTACCGCATTGAATGCAATTTGCTGTGGGGAAGACATTGCGGCTGTTGCTATTGGAATCGCTTTTTTCATCATTTCCGGATATGAAACCATCCATTCCAGAACCTGCATTCCACCCATTGAACCGCCAATAATGGCAGATAATTGGTTAATTCCAAATGAATCGACAAGTTTCTTTTGAACCTTGACCATATCCCCAATGGTAATGACAGGAAAATCCAGACCATATTCCTTTTTTGTTTTTGGATTTAATGAACTCGGACCGGTTGTTCCTTTACATCCTCCTAAAACATTAGAACATATTATAAAATATTTTTCAGTGTCTAATGCTTTTCCAGGACCTATTACAATTTCCCACCAACCAGGCTTTTTGTCCCCTTCATGCCATCCGGCAGCATGGGCGTCACCTGTTAGGGCATGACAAATTAAAATAGCATTGGACTTTTCTTTGTTAAGCTCACCATATGTTTCATAGGCTACGCTAACATTTTCCAGAACTTCACCGCCATCTAAGTCAATTGGTTCTTCAATGTGAAAGTATTTTGTCTCAACAATACCAACAGATTCTTTGTTCATTTAATTTCTCCCTAGACGTAATTTACGCATTGCACCCTTTGCAGCTGATTGTTCAGCTTCTTTTTTATTTTTTCCTCTTCCGACACCCATTTCCTGACCGTCTATTAGGCAAGCGATAATAAATGTCTTATCGTGAGGAACACCATATTCCTTTAAGATTCGATATTCGATTAATAATTCTTTAGCATCACCATATTCTTTCAATGCTGATTTATAATCTTCAAAGAAAACTCTTTCTTGATCTATATATTTAAAAATCCATTGGGAAATAAACTCTTTTGCAAATTCAATACCCTGGTCAATAAATATTGCTCCCAAAAATGATTCGAAAATATCTGCTGTAATAGATATTATCTCATTTTTTGTCAAATTTGACTCTTCAGCAGAAACATGAAGATAATCTTTTAATTTCAACTTTTGAGAATAATAAATTAACGCATTTTGACAAACAAAGTTTGATCTTTTCTTAGTTAACTCCCCTTCCTCAAAATGAGGATATTTTTTAAATAAATATTCAGATACAATTAAACTTAAGACAGAATCACCTAAAAATTCCAATCTTTCATAATTGTAATCCAAATCATGAATAGTTGCATATGAAGAGTGTGTGAATGCAATTTCATATACATGTTCATTTTCAGTTTCAATATTAAATTTTTCAAATAAATTCATTTAAAGCCCAGACTTACTTATTAATAATATTATTAAGTATGTATTTGAACTTATATATAAGTATATATAACAATAGTTATAAATATTACTTTTCAAATGCTCTCGCACTTTTCATTTATATACGAAATGCCAAACTAAAATTAAAAAGGATTTGGTAATATGATAATTAATTGGAAAGAAGAAATAACTAGAATTGATCCAGACATAAAATTCAGAGCACAAGGCGGATGGTTAAAAACCGTGGACCAATTAGATAAAAGTGTGAAAAATGGTTATTCCTTAGTTGGAGACTTCGTACAGGCAGGAGACTTTGAAGAAGAATACAGTGAAGGAATTTATCTTGACTGCAACAAAGAAGGCAGCGCTAAAAAACCCCAAATAGACTACAGGTTATTCCGCTTTAGAGACGGTAATGTGAGACTGTTGGACATGGTAATCGACGGCAAACAAGGATGGGCAGTGGATTTATGGGATGCATTAGATGGTGAATTATAATATTCCATCTAAAATCCAAATAAATCCTGTGCATCAAGCATCACATCTACAATATGAACATCGAAAGGACATCTAGGTTCACATTCTCCACATGCAATGCAGTCAGTTGCATTAAATTTCAGATTATTATAATGTTCCCGTATGCTTGAAGGAACTTCATCGTGGAATTTTGCAAGGTCAAACAATTTGTTCACCATTGCAATATCTATTTGAGATGCACATGGCGCACAATGACCACAGTATGTGCATTGTCCTTTGAAAGAATGTTTTGGAGCATTTTTCAGAACTTCTACATAATCTTTTTCATCATCTGTTGAATCACAATATTTTAGGGATTCATCTAACTCTTCTACTGTTTTAACACCTACAAAAATGCTTGAAACACCTTTTTGCTCTAAAGCATAATGTATACACTGAACAGGAGTTAAAGCTACTCCAAAAGGAGAAGTTTCATCCGAAAGCAGATTTCCACCTGAAAATCCCTTCATTACTGTCAGTGCAGTTCCATTCTTTTCACAGGTTTCATAAATTTCTGCCCTTAAAGGATTAATGCTTGACAAATCATCACTGTATGCGTCCTCTTTTCTGTACTCCTCAATATCATCCATTGCACCAAACATGTCAAAAGCAGGATTTATTGAAAACATTAAAAGTTCAATTTCAGGATTTCGAGCAGCCAATATTCCTATTTCCGGATTATGAGTACTTAACCCAATATGTGCTATTGTTCCTTCATCCTTAAGCTTCCTTACATATTCGATGAAGGGTCCGTTCATTATATTTTCATAATCCTCCACCTGGTCCACATAATGAATCATTCCGAAATCAAGAGTATCAATTTGAAAACGCTCCATAAAATCATCAAATGCTGGAATCACCTTATCCATTTCACGTGTTCTTACATATTGACCGTTTTGCCAAGTTGCTCCTATATGACCCTGAATTACCCAATTTTCACGGTTAGGCTTGATTGCACGTCCTAAATGGGAGCGAACATCAGGTTCACTCATCCAACAATCAACAAAATTAATATAATTCTCCTCACAGGCTTTAATTAATGCTTCAGTATCTTCATATGGTCTTTCCACTAAAAATTCCGCACCAAAAGCAATTTCAGATACTTCAATACCAGTGTTACCTAACTTTCTATATTTCATATTTTCCCTCAATGTAAAATATGTTTTAAGAAATCTTTAAAAGTTTCTAAATTAAAGATACATATTAGATGTATACTAAAGAATTTATTTTAGATGAAGTGAATGCCATTAGAGAAGAAATAGGTCATGACGAAGTTAATATCTTCATCGAAGAAATTTACATTGAAAATAACGAATTATGGATTATTACAGAAGATAGGCCTGACAAATCAGCAATTATTGGAAAAGGAGGTTGGGTTGTCGGAAAACTCAAGGAAAAGTTAGGTCTTGATAGCATACATGTTGAATCGTATGGCGATTTTTTAAATAAGAATTACAAATTGAAATTATCCAAAAAAACAATCCAAAACATTGATTCGGATTTCGTAGGATTGAAAAACCTGGAAAAAACTATTGACTATAAATTAGAAAATATTTACAGTTTCAATTTTGATAGGTATTTAAGTGAAAACGAATTTGGCGAATCATCAAATATAGAAGCTGTTGTTGCCCTTTCAGGTGGTGTGGACAGTAGCTTTTCACTTATTTTAGCTAAAAAGCTTGGTTTTAACCCTGTGGCAGTCACAGTTGATCCGGGAACTATTATTCTGCCAAACCAATTCAAAAAGAACATCAAAGTTTTGGTTGAATCATTAAATGTCAAACATGAGTATATTAATGCAGATTATTCCGACATCATAAGCGAATCTTTCAGCGGCAATGTGCATCCTTGCGGAAGGTGTTCTAAAAATACTGGGAAATTAGTGAAACAATATGCAAAAGATAACGAAATCCCCATAATTATCTTTGGTGATATGCTTGCAACAGGTAGCCAATGCATAAATTTACAGGACAATTCATTATATCGCTTGAACCTTCCGGCAAGTTTAAGTGTTGGTAAGCAAGAGATAAAATCCTTAATCGCAAACTATGATTTGCAGACATTCAAAGGATTTGGTTGTCCGCTGCTTTATGAAGTTCACAAAAAGTTTCCACACATGCGAAAATTTTCAATTCAAAGAATACTTAGAGAAACAAGATCAGGTGCATTGGAACCTGGTGAGGCTCTTGATTTGATTTGGAGCTTCAACAAAATTAAATGAAAATCAGATTTTTAATATTGTGGGATATTAATAGAAGCTGAGCCTTACTTATGAATTTATAAGTAATTCTAGAAATATCCCACCAATGCAACATAACCAACGATTATGTTGACAATAATATTTCTGTTGGTTAGAGTATTTAAAGTTTAGGTAAACCTAAATAATTTTTAAAACTAAAAAAATATAGGAATGATTAAATTCCTTTCTTTTCAAATTCATCATTTAAGAATGATTTAATATTATCTCTGGCCATGTCAACCATTTCAGGTGCAGGACCCCCTGGAACAGCCCTTATTCTAACATTTTCAGCAGGATTTAAAGCATTCTGAATTAAATCATCAGATAAATTCAATTCATCAAAGCCTAACTCAACTGCAATTTCATCAATGAATGCAGAAGTAATGTCCTCTTCAGCCATATCATTAGCAGTAGCCTCATTAACAATTCTTCCAACAATCTTATGAGCAGTTCTGAAAGGTATCTCTTTTTCACGAACCATGATATCTGCTAAATCTGTTGCAGTTGCGAAGTTTTTACCTGCAAGCTCAGCACACCTGTCAATTTTGAATTCAACAGAAAGCAACATTTTGGTCACAATGGATAAGGTATCTTGAGTCACTTTAATGGAATTCCATAAATGAGGAGTGATTTCCTGCAAATCCCTGTTATAAGTATACGGAATGGCTTTCAAAATTGTTAAGATTGTTACCAATTCCCCATTAACAATTGTACATTTTCCTCTTGCAAGTTCAGCAACATCAGGATTTTTCTTCTGAGGCATAATAGAAGAAGTGGATGAATACTCATCAGCCATTTCAATAACGCCAAATTCATAAGTGCTCCATAAAACCAGCTCTTCACAGATTTTAGATAATGTGGTACAAAGTGAAACCATGTCAAAGACAGCTTCGGCAATAAAATCCCTTGCTGAAACTCCATCCATTGAATTTTCCAAATATGCATCAAAACCAAGCAGATCAGTGGTTAATTGCCTATTGATTGGAAAACTTGTAGTGGCCATTGCTGCTGAACCTAACGGATTTAAATTAACACGTTTATATGTATCCTCAAAACGTTCATAATCTCTTTTTAAAGCCTGTACATGAGCCATCAAATGATGAGCAATTGTAATCGGCTGAGCATGCTGCAGGTGAGTAAATCCAATGAACACATCTTCCAAATGTTCACCTGCCATTTCATTTATGCCTTCAATGAACTCCAGGATACCAATTTGGAGTTCTATGATTTTTTCACGTAAAACCAGTCTGACATCACATGCAACCTGGTCATTACGAGATTTGGCAGTATGCATAAAACCGGCTTCAGGACCAATTTTAGAAGTCACATAATTTTCAATTGCCATATGAACATCTTCAACAGAAGGGTCAAACACTAATGCTGCGTAACCCTCTTCCTTAAGGCTATCAAGGGCGCATAAAATATTATCTGCAATTTTTTCATCAATGATTCCCTCATGCTTTAACATTGAAGTGTGTGCAAAGTTAGTTTTAATATCAGCTTCAAAAAGAAGTTTATCTGCTTCAAGTGATGAAGTGTAAATAGCTGCTTCATCAGTCATTCCAGTTTTAAAACGACCATTTCTAATATTATCCAAAAAAATCCCTTCTAAAAAAGTAATTAAAAATTAAAAATAAATAAAAAAAAGAAATAAAGATTTGAAAAATCTATTTTTTCATTTCAGTGTATCCGCATTTACCGCAAGCGACTCTGTCACCATGGTCAGCCATGAATACACCTTCACCACAACGAGGACAAATTTGGTTTTTTCTTACAATTTTGTCTCCATCTACTTCATATAAATCAGATTTTCTTACCATCATATCACCTATTCTTCTGCTTCAGCATCTTCTTCTGGTTCTTCTTCAGGTTCTGCATTTTTAGCAATTACATGTTCAGTTTCAATGTAAGTTAAATCATCTACAGTATCATAGACTTTAGCATAACCTAATGCTTTAGGTTCACCGTAGTGTGGTTGTACATTGTCAACAACGATTAATTCTTTTTTTGTATTTAATAAAGCAACTAATTTAGATTTGATATCTAATACTTTAGGAGTTGCTTCTCCATCGTAATCAACATAAAATTTAATTTCTTTTCTATTAAATAATTTATTTTCTTTTTCTTCAATAAATTCAATTTCCATGATAAAACCTCATTTAATTTATTCATCAATAAATCCGTCAATAAGCTTTTGAGCTTTATTTTTTAAATCACCAGCTTTTAAAAGCACCAATCCTTCATTAGGTTGACCATATAAAATGGTAGTTTCCGGATTTGCCATTAAGATGCAAGGAAGAACTGCAAGATCTTCTTCCCCAGCCACTTCAATTACATAACATTCGCCATTGTCAGATAATTCAAGAGCCTCGCCTATGGTTTCCCATAGATCATCAGT
>CADBHR010000052.1 GCA_902794475.1 uncultured Methanobrevibacter sp.
GTTTTCTTCAATGATTTTAACAGATCTTTTTGCTTTTCTTCCGTATCTTGCACCGAACCTACCTGTAATACCCACTTTTTTAGTTCTTGCCATTTATATCTTCTCCATAATAATTAAAATTTAAAATAAACTGATTATATAAAATAACCATAAAATTATCTAATATGATAATATTAGACTAACTAATATTTAAAGGTTTGCTTAAAATAAGTATTTTAAGAAAAAATTACTTTTTGATGAGAAAAAATAATTCATATAAATCATTTGGCCAATTTTCAAATTCCCATCAAAAAATTAAAATAATATCCAACTAGTCAAGAGTTGGATAATTAGGACTTTCATTAGTAATCAACAAGTCATGAGGGTGGGATTCCTTAATACCACTGCTTGTGATTCTAACAAAGTTTGCCTTTTCTGATTCTAACAAAGTTTGCCTTTTCTTGCATTGCTTTGATATCTTTTGCACCACAATAACCCATAGATGATTTTAAACCACCTACTAATTGGAAAAGGATTTCAGCAACAGTTCCTTTGTATGGTACTGCACCTTCAATTCCTTCTGGAACATATTTGGTGTGGTTCATTTTACTTTTTTGACCTTGGAAGTATCTGTCTGCTCCACCGTCAAATTCACTGGTCATTGCACCCATTGATCCCATTCCACGGTATTTTTTGTATTGCTTACCATGCATGATAACAATGTCACCAGGTGCTTCCAAAGATGCCGCAAGCAAGTTACCGAGCATTACTGCATCTGCACCGGCACCGATAGCTTTTGCAACATCACCGGAGTATCTGATACCACCGTCAGCAATTACAGGAATGCCTGAATCAGCTGCAGCATCTGCAACATCAGAAATTGCGGTTAACTGAGGTACACCGACACCAGCTACGATACGGGTGGTACACATTGAACCCGGACCGATACCCACTTTAAGTGCATCGACACCCATTGAAATTAAGTCCTCAGCAGCTTCAGCGGTTGCAATATTACCAACACATAATTCAGCATCAATATTGTCCTTAATGGTTTCGGTGAATTTGACTACGTTCATGTTGTGAGCATGGGCACAGTCAATTGAAATAATGTCTGCACCGGCTTGGTCAAGTGCCATAGCTCTGTCCAAATCAAATGGACCGCATGCAGCAGCAACTAAAAAGTTGCCGTCCTTATCTCTTGCCGCATTAGGATATTGTGATTGATTTAAAATATCTTTAATTGTAATGATTCCTACCAATTTGCCGTCACGGACAACAGGAAGCCTTTCAACCTTATTGTCATATGCAATGTTTAAAGCCTCTTCAGCAGAAACTCCTTCCTCAACTGTAACAACATCGGAAGTCATTATATCCTTAATTTCTGTAGTTGGTTCGGATTTTAAAAATGGTCTGATATCTCTTTTTGAAATAATTCCAAGAATTTTATCCCCATCAACAACAGGTAAACCACTGATGAGTTCATTACGCATTGTTTCTTCAGCTTCACTAACGGTAGAACCCGGAGAAATGGTAATTACATCACGAATAGTTAAATCTTCAGCATTTTTGACTTTTCTAACTTCTTCGACTTGTCTTTCGAGTGTGATGTTTCTGTGGATTACACCCACTCCACCTTCCTGTGCCATAGCTATTGCAAGATCCGCTTCTGTAACAGTATCCATAGCCGCACTTAAGACTGGAATATTCAGTTTGATTCCTTTTCCCAATTCAATTTTAGTATCTATGTCCTTTGGTTCAACATAACTTGCATTAGGAGTCAAAAGGAAATCATCAAAGGTATAAGACATTCTTGCTTCTTGTACTTTTTTTGAAAATGACATAATTAACACCTAATTAAAATGAATCTAATAACTCTTTAAGCTCAGCAACTGCAGTATGGTGTATTTTTCCAGTGTTTCTGTCACCACCAACACATGCCGCTCCCCTAATACCAACAACATCGCAACCGATATCATGCAATGGCTTCAGTTGGTCTTTTTTAACGGAACCTGCAAGCGCAGTTAACAAACCATATCCGTGAGCCTCTTCGACAAATTCTTTTAATTTGTCTAAATCTAAATAATCAAATAATGTATGACCGTCTTTAACAGCAGTGTCGAGCATTGCGAGATCGCATCCAGCATCTTTAGCCACTTTTGGTATTTCCATAGGGTCAACAGCACCTACACGATGAGCATCAGCATAACCTGCCGCCACAATAATTGTATCTTCACTTACATCTTTAACAGTTTTAACAACGTTTTCCATGACTTCAACCGCTTCATCATGGTCTTTTGTTCCATATAATCCGACTTTAATATAATCTGCCCCTGACACGTGAGCTCCCATTGCAGCAAGTGAAACTGTACCCGGTTTGTAAGGCACATCACCTAAAGTAGCGCTGACAAGCTTGTCTTCAGGTGTCAATTCCCTAATTTCTTTAATGACCCATGGGAAATTAGCACCTAAAGAACCTTCCTTAGGATTTTTCACATCAACAATATCTGCTCCACCTTCAATAGATTCGAGAGCTTCTTCACGATTTATAGGACTTATTAATAGAAGCATGTATTTCCTCCAATAAAATATTATTTTATAATATTGTAATATTAGTTCCTTATTATTTATAATATTATTGTTTTTTTGGAAAAAAAGAAGAAATAATTATATAAATAATTTTAAGTTCAACCGTCCATGCTTAAAGAATCCTTGGAATTATTGCCAGTCAAGCTAAACTTGCTGAAATGGCCAAATAAGAAAAATATTTATTAATCTTATTCTACTAAAATAATATCGATATGAATATTTTTATATATGGAGGAAAAAATGAAGAGACAATATAAACGGATATTATTGCTTTTAGTAATATTATCAATAATAACAACAGTAAGTTGTGTTAGCGCAATTGACGACAATAATTCAAATATTACTAGTTCAGACACATTTGAAGTGCACATTTCACCTACCGGTGATGATGATTCAGGAGATGGAAGTGAGAAAAATCCTTACAATAGCATTGGACATGCTATAAATCACACTTCGAATGATGGTACAATATACTTAAATGAAGGCAACTATGCAGGCGAAAACAACAGAAACATTTTCATAAATAAATCAGTTACACTTATAGGCAAATCAAAGGAAACTACAATAATTGACTGCGAGTCCTCTGGAAGATTATTTAGCATGAATGAAAACAGTAAATTGACATTGATTGACCTTACTTTAAAAAATGGAAATTTACTTGACAACGGTGGACTGATATATAATGAAGGTGGACAAATTACAATTAAAAATTGTATTTTAAGTGATTCTCAAGGATATCAAAATGGAGGAGCCATATACACTAATTTTGGAACTTTAAATATTGAAAACACTTGTTTCACAAACAATAGTGCATTCCAATATGGGGGAGTCATCTATACAAATGGAGAAACAAATATTAAAAACTCCAATTTTACTCAAAACTTCTTGACTGCAGAAAAAAGCGTGGGAGGTTGTATTGCATCCAATGGAAAAATAAACTTGGAAGGATGCATATTCTCAAATAACTTTGTAGTTTACTCAGCAGCCGCTTTGCTAAACTATGGAAATGCAACAATCAACAACTGCAGATTCGATCATTTAACCACAAACTATACTGCCGGAGCCATAAGCAATCATAATTATGCAGTTATAAATAACAGTTATTTTGGGTATAATAACGTTAGACATTATGCAGGAGCAATTTTAGCGCCTCCAAGTGGCCATCATGTCATAACAAAGGTTTATAATACAATTTTTGAAAAAAATCATGCCGGAAACCATGGATCCGTGAGCAATAATTTTAAAGATACCGAGCTTTTCATGGAAAACTGCGCCATTGTTGAAAACTACATTGTAAAAAACTCATTTTATGGAGATATTGCTTTAGATGACAATGCAACGGTACAGTACTGCTGGTGGGGGCAAAACAACATAAGTTCATATTACTACTCCCCACATGATAGTGAACCCCATCCAGAGAAAATTAATGCTTCCAGATGGCTAATAATGACATTTTCATCAGACGGTCTTGTTTATAAAAATAAAGATAATCTTGTAACCGTAGATTTGAACTATTACTTTGACAATGAAACAAAAGAGATCCATAGATTAAATGAAAGTGTCAATTTGCCTTTAGAAGTTACAGTTTATACCATTTCACAAAGCATTACAAAAAAATTAGTTAACGGCGTTGCAACATTCAATATTAAACCTACAGACAATGAAGGGGCAGTTTATGCAAAAATCAACAATCAAATTTTGAAGTTGGATGTGGATTCAAAGTATTCAACACTGCTTGTAAATGATTTCACCAAATATTACGGAAGCGACGAAAAATTATCTGTAAAATTAGTGGACTGCTATAATAAGGGCATTGTAGGCGAAAGAGTATCTGTCATAATATCCGGCAACATCTATACTGCTTATACCAACAAAGATGGAATAGTCAGCTTTAAAGTTAAGAATACTCCTAAAACTTTCAATGTAAACATCATTTACAAAGGAAATGCCTATTATACAGGAACCACCAAATCCATAAAGGTTAATGTAGTAAAGCCCATCATTAAAGCTTCAAAAACAAAAATACATAAAAAAGGCAAATTCATTGTTACCTTTAAAAATGCAAATAAAAAACCGATAAAATACGTCAAAGTCAAATTTAAAATTAACGGAAAAACATATTTCAAAAAAACAAATGCCAAAGGACAGGCAAAAATAACCATTAACCTAAAAATAAACAGGAAATATACCGTCAAGGTCGGTTTCAAGTCAACCAAAATTTACGGCACCACGACTTTAACCAAAAAAATTAAAGTAATAAGATAATCAATTATCATTTGATAATTGATTTTTATTTTTTATTCATTCAATAAGGCGAATCCCTTTTTGAAACATTTTCCTTGATATTATAATGAGCTTTTGGATAAAATCCCGCATCAGCTGACAATTTTCTCATATTCTCTATAATCTCATTGGTAGGTATTGCTAAAGGACAGTTAAGTGTACACAAACCGCATAGAGTGCACATGTAAAGGCCTGAATCAAAACAGGTTTCATCATCTTCAATGAATTTTGACATTGCAACTCCCCTGCCGCCAAGGTAGTTGTTGAATCCGAATTCGTTTCCGACCGCATTATAGACAGGACAGTGCACAATGCAGTTTCCGCATCCTATGCAGTAAAGGCATTCCTCGATTGCGTCGCTTCTTCCATTGTCCAGAAGAATAACAACAACCCTTTCGGCACCGTACATGTTCTTTATAAGCTTTTTTTCGATGTCGGCGGTTTTTGATGGTCCTGACACTACATTCATGTATGAAGTGACAAAGCTGCCTGTTGCAAATACTGTCTCCAGTTTCACAACGGAGATTGCGCCCTCCAATGTCGGCACTATTTTATCGAT
This sequence comes from uncultured Methanobrevibacter sp., assembly GCA_902794475.1. Classification (GTDB taxonomy): domain Archaea; phylum Methanobacteriota; class Methanobacteria; order Methanobacteriales; family Methanobacteriaceae; genus Methanocatella. The sequence goes on from CADBHR010000052.1 coordinate 5,408, forward strand.
TCCAGCTACAATTATATGCAAATCTTTAAGTGAAACTATCGAAATATTGCCCTCATTGTGCACCATTACAATGGATCCTTCTTCGGAAGCTATTGCATTGGCTCCACTTATACCTACTCTTGCACTTTCAAGGCGTTTCAGCACATCACTTCTGACGGCCCGCATGATTTCGGTAGGTTCTGAGGCAACATTCTCATCCAACGATTCATTGACAATTTTTGTTATATCATCAACATTCAAGTGTGAGGCAGGTCCTGTCGGGTGAACGGGCTTGTTGTCCTCCTTTTTAAGCTGTAATATGCGGTCTCCCAAATCGGTTTCCACAACATCAATGTCCAAATGGTCCTTTAAACCAATTTCTCCCAAAGTGTTTGACTTTGCTTTGGCAATAACCTTCGCATCATACTCATCAATCAGCTCATCGATAATATTTAATGCATCCTGAGATGTCTTGGCAAATTTACATTCGATATCATTGCGCTTAAATGATTCCAAAACCTGATTTAATAGCTCATCCTTGTTGTCAAAAGAATATTTTTTAATTTCGCGAACTCTTGAAGTGAGTCTCTTGATGGATGGCAGGTCCTTAATTGATGAGGATCTTCTCTTAACGGTATCAAAAGATTTTCTCATTGTTTCAAGTTCACTGTTCTTCATCCAAACCACCATACCTCATTAGAAACTCGGTTAAGTCCAACACTTCCATTTCATCATTTTCAAGGTTTAGCTTGCAGAAAGGACATGAAACGACTAATGTTTCACAATCGGTTTTTCTTGCCTGTGCCAATCTTGATTTTGCCATTTGATTTGCGATTTCCGGATAAGCCGATTTTACTCCTCCACCGGCACCGCAGCATAAGCTGTCTTCACGAATGTTTTCCATCTCAACAATATCTGCAACACTTTCAATGGCATTTCTGGGCTCATCAAATACCTTCATCTGGCGACCCAAATGGCAGGAATCATGATAAGTGACGTTAAAATCGGACTTTTTAAAATTAAGTTTATCATCTTTGATTAATTCATCTATCAATTGTGAAATGTGAATGACATCCAAACCAGCATAGTCCTCTTTTAGGGTTTTATAGCACCCCGCACAGGAGGTAATGATTTTTTCATCCTTAAGCATTTCAGTGTTCTTTTCAATTTGCTCTTTTGCTTCCTTTTCAAAGCCAGTTCTGAGCAGAACTGAACCGCAACATTTTTCATCTTCCAAAACATGGTAATCCACACCTGCAAGAGACAATAATTTTTCGGTTGCTTTGGAAATGTCAGTCTGCTTTTCCCTTGCAGTGCAGCCTCTAAAATAAAGCATTATTCATCCTCTTCATCATCAAGAGTTATTTCATTGTTTATTGCAACTTCCTTTACGATCTTATTTATTTCATCCTGCAATATGTCTATCCTGTTGTATAACCTGAAGATAATGTAGAACAATACTAAAAACACTACAATAATAATGAAGTCCAAACCACGGGTTATACCAAATAATCTGGCGAAACGTTCACTTGCTAATGGAAAGATTGAAAATAAGATTACAAATAGCCATAATACTGTCCACAGGATTACAGTAGCCAAGGATTGCTTTTGCTTGAGATACCTGTAAAAGAACCATAAGATGGCCAAAATTGATATTATTGGAAATAGTATAGAATATAATAACACTTTATCACCTTAAAATTGATGTTTTATCATTTGAAGCAATATCTTAAATGCTTCCACAACATTTGTTCCTTTTGCCTGGGTTTCCGGAGTGTAAATTGTTTGAATTGGAACCTCTGCAAATGGAATATTATTATCGTTAACTTCACGTATGAATTCTGATGAAATGAGGTATCCTCTTGCATTGATATCTATTTTTTTCAAAGCATCTGCAGTTATTGCCCTGAAACCAGTCTGTGAATCACTCACATTGACCTTATAAAATATTCTTGTCAAAAGGTTCATGACGGCATTTGCAAAATTTCTGCTGAAAGGCATGTCCTTAAGTGGTCTGACGCCAATTACAGCCTGAGCCTCGCCTTTAACCAAAGGAGTTATCACATCATCCAGGTCTTTGGCTGAGTGCTGGCCATCCGAATCCATACTGACAACATATTTCGGATTAAACATGAAAACAGCATCAAATCCTGTCTGTGTCGCTACACCCACACCTCTGTTGATTATGAGAGAGAAAATATGAATCTGATTGGGATATTTCCTTTTGGATTGCTTAATAACTTCCAAAGTATTGTCTGAGGAACCGTCATTAACAATAATCATATTGTATCCCTTTTGGGCAATTTCCTCAATTACCGGCTGGATTCTTGTAGCCTCATTATAAGCAGGAAGAATAACATATGTTGCCTGCTTATCCTCTTTAGAAATTTCAAAACTCATCGTACACCTTTTTATAATGGTCCTGCATCCTCTTTTCCTTCACGCATTCCCATTCCTGCTTCTTTTCTCATTGCTTTTCTGTGATACATCATCTTAATTAAATTCTGTGCATGTTCCCTTGCCCTGTTTTCCGCAAGCTTTGCAAGTTCAACCGGATCTTCCTCTTCGTCTTCGTGTACAAACACTTCCAGTATGTGGGTGTTTGTCATGAGCTGTGCATTGATCAGGCCAGTCGATGCCTCATGAGCGCACATCTTGTCCTTTTCCATAGGTCCAGGCATTCCAAGTGCCATTACTATATCACAGTTTTCCTCTTCAATGAGAATTTTGGCTGTTACCGGCAGGTCCTTAACGCCAGGAACTGTTTCACGGATTATTTTTAAATCATAAGCGTTCTTTTTAAGCTCATCGATAGCCGCTGAGGCCATATCAAAACGAGCAAATGTAGTATCGCAAATTCCAATTCTCATCTAAATTCACCTTATAAAGAAGTATGTTTTTATAATATAAAACTTTAATTAAAAATACAAAAGTATTATGAAATATTACTCTGAGTAATACTTTGAACATTATAATTATGAAAAAAATCTGATTTAAAAAAAAATTAGTTTTTATTTAACAGTTCTAAAAACTTTTCCTTGGCTTCATCGATTGTTAAAGGATAATCGCCATGCATGTCAAAGCCTTCGCGTTCAAGTTGCTGGAACAAATCTGTAACAATTGGAACCTTCAGGTTAGCCTGTTCCAATATTTCAGGTTTTGCAAAAATCTCCTTAGGAGTTCCTTCTGCAATCAAAAGACCGTCAACCAAAACAAAAACCTTTTCAGCATAGTTTGGAACCAGATCCACTTCATGTGTTGATATTACAATAGTGATTCCCTCATCATTGAGCTCATTCAGCAATATTGACAAGTCAACAACACCCTGAGGGTCAAGACCTGCTGTAGGCTCATCCAAAACCATAACTTCAGGTTTCATTGCAAGAATTCCTGCAATTGCAACTCTTTTCTTCTGACCTCCGCTCAAGTGATGCGGAGCAGTCTTTTCAAATCCGCTCATTCCAACACGTGCTAATGCATTTTCAACCCTGTCCTGAACCTCTTCCATCGGCAAACCCAAGTTAAGAGGTCCGAATGCAACATCCTCCTCAACAGTAGGGGCAAATATCTGATCGTCAGGGTTCTGGAAAACGATTCCAACCTTTTGCCTGAACTTGAGCAAAGATTTTTTGTCGTATTTCAACTCTTCACCGTCAATGAACACCTGACCTTCATCAGGTTCATAAATTCCATTTAAATGCAGGAATAATGTTGACTTTCCGGCACCGTTCTTACCTAAAAGAGCAACCATTTCACCCTTTTCTATCTTTAGGCTAACTCCCTTAAGCGCCTGATAATCCGCATTATAGGAATATTTAATATTTTTTACCTCTAACATTTTAATTCTCCTTTTTTCTTGGTTCATAAATTGGAAGTTCACCAGTGTAACCTCTTGAATCCAATGCAAATTGCAGTGTTTCACTTTTATCAAGAGATCTTAAAAATATTGTACTTATAAGAGCCCCCAAAGACTTGAATGATGTCCAATATGAATGATAACCAAGTCTTGTATCCTGTGCCTTTTGCATGGTATCAATTTCATTTAAGAATATGAAAATTGCATTATACATCAAAAGTGCGATTTCAATCATGACTTTCGGAACTTTCAACGTTCTTAAACAATTTAAAATCTTTGCGATAGGTGTTGTAAGAGCTAAGAAACCTAAACATGGCAAACAGCCAAATACTCTCATAAATGTATAAACTGCATAATGCAAAGAGTCTGTAGTAATCACAATACCAAATATTCCAGTTTCATAAATAACCTCCCCTTTTCCAAAGAAGAGCATCAAGAATATACAGGTTATAACAAGAAATGCCATTGGAATTGATAGGAATTTTAAATAGGATTTGTAGTTGATTTTAGCAATGGCCAATATTACAATGGACATTACAATGAAAATGAATACGTCAAAATATAGATTATCAAGTGCTAATGTTAAAATCAATAAGAAAATTGTTAAAAACAATTTTAAATAAGGATTTGTTTCAGTTAATGCATTATGATGCGCAATATAATCCATATCAAATTTCATAAAATCACTTAAAAAAAGAAAAAGTAATAAAGAAGATTAATTATTCTTCTTTACCTTGTCCTCTCCA
>CADBHR010000053.1 GCA_902794475.1 uncultured Methanobrevibacter sp.
GGTTGATTTCATTTCAGGTCCGAGCACTGTATCGGATTCCGGCAGTTTCAAGAATGGGAATACTGATTCTTTTACGGCCACGTGACCTATCTTGATTTCTTTTTCAAGTCCGAAGTCCCTTAGTTTTGCGCCGTTCATAATCCATGTTGCAACTTTTGCCAATGGCACACCGATGGCTTTGCTTACAAACGGAACGGTTCTACTTGCACGAGGGTTTGCTTCAATGATGTAGACCATCTCTTCATCAAGCTTGACAGCGTATTGAATGTTCATCAAACCTTTGACGTCCAATTCCAAAGCAAGTTTGGTTGAATGCTCACGGATTGTGTTCAGGATATGTTCAGGAATTGTTTGCGGAGGTATTACACATGCGGAATCTCCTGAGTGAACACCGGCTTCCTCGATGTGTTCCATGATTCCTGCAATGAATACGTCTTCACCGTCACATAACAGGTCCACATCAAGCTCGATTGCATCTTCAAGGAACTTGTCCACAAGAATAGGGTGGTCTGGTGAGACCTTAACTGCCTCTTTCATATATTCCTCAAGCTCGTTCATGTCATAAACGATTTCCATTGCCCTTCCGCCGATAACATATGACGGACGTACAAGGACTGGGAATGTGATTCTTTCTGCAATCTCTTTTGCCTCTTCAAATGAATTTGCTGTTCCGTATGGTGCCTGATGAATGTGAAGCTTTTCAAGAAGTTCTGCGAACAATTCTCTGTCCTCTACCCTGTCGATGCTGTCATATGGTGTTCCCCCGCATTTGCGAGAGGTACGGCAAGGTTGATTGAGGTCTGTCCTCCGAACTGCACGATGACACCGTCAGGTTTTTCCTGTTCGATTACGCCCATTACATCCTCATAGGTCAACGGTTCAAAGAACAGCTTGTCTGAAATGTCATAATCGGTACTTACGGTTTCAGGGTTGTTGTTAATCAGGATTGTTTCTATTCCCTCTTCTTTTAATGCCAAAGATGAGTGTACACAACAGTAATCGAATTCTATACCCTGTCCGATTCTGATCGGTCCTGCACCAAGGATAACCACTTTTTTCTTTGTTGTTGAAGTAAGTTCATTACCCTTATCATAGCTGCTGTAGTAATATGGGGTTTTTGCCTCAAACTCTGCAGCACAAGTATCCACCATCTTATAGGACTGTTTGATGTTGTATCTGGTAAGCAGGTTTTTGATATACTCTTCAGTCTGGCCGGACAGTTCCGCCAAACGTTTGTTTGAGCATCCCATCTGTTTTGCCTTTCTCAGGTATTCCTCATCGTCAAGCTTTTCAGCTGTAATGTCGTTTTCAAACTCTACGATGTTTTTGATTTTGTAGAGGAAGAAGTTATCTATTTTTGTGATTTCACGAATCTTGTCGATATCCATTCCATCTTTTATAGCTGAATAGATTTGGAAGTAGATGAGGTCGGTTGGATGAGCAAGGTCTTCTTCGCTCCATTCGACATATTCAAATCCGTCAAAACCCATGTCAAGTGACCTTAACGCTTTCTGGAATGCCTCTTCAAAGGTTCTTCCGATAGCCATTACTTCTCCGGTTGCCTTCATCTGAACTCCGACTTCACGGCTGATTCCTTTGAACTTGTCAAACGGCCATCTTGGGATTTTGATAACCACATAATCAATGGCAGGTTCGAATGATGCAGGGGTTTCCTTTGTGATGTCGTTTTTGATTTCATCCAAGGTCAGACCCAATGCGACTTTTGATGAGATTTTAGCGATTGGGTAACCTGTTGCCTTTGATGCAAGCGCACTGCTTCTTGATACCCTTGGGTTTACTTCGATTACTTTGTATTCGTCGGTTTCAGGGTTCAGCGCAAACTGAATGTTACATCCTCCACGGATTCCTAATGCTCTGATAATCTTGATTGATGCGTCACGCATTTTCTGGATGGTTTCGTCACACAGACACTGGATAGGGGCGACTACAACACTGTCTCCTGTATGGATTCCCATAGGGTCTATGTTTTCCATGGTACATACGATGATACAGGTGTCTTCCTTATCCCTCATTACTTCAAATTCGATTTCCTTCCATCCAAGTACTGATTCGTCGATAAGAACCTGGTTGATGAAACTCATATCAAGTCCGTGATTTGCAATTTCAATGAGTTCCTCCTCGTTGTGGGCAATTCCCCCACCGGTTCCTCCTAATGTGAAAGCAGGCCTTACGATAACAGGATATCCAATATCTTCAACCGCTTCAAGGGCTGCATCTACGCTTTCAACAGCGTGACATTTTGGAATTTGCTCTCCGATTTCTTCCATAAGGTTTGCAAATAAGTCACGGTCCTCCACATCCTTGATTGTCTGAACGTCGGAACCTATTACCTTTATTCCTTCAAGCAATCCCAGATCTCCAAGTCCTGTTGCAATGTTCAATCCGGTTTGTCCACCCATGGTTGGTAAAATAGCGTCAATTTCCTCTTCTTCAATAATTTTTGCAACAACTTCAGGAGTCAACGGTTCAGTATAAACAGTATCGGCCATTCCCAGGTCAGTTTGAATTGTAGCAGGATTACTGTTGACGAGCACTGTTTCAATACCCTCTTCTCTTAGTGATTTACATGCTTGTGAACCGGAATAATCGAATTCTGCTGCTTGTCCAATTTGAATAGGTCCGGAACCAATAATCAATACTTTTTTAATATCTTTATCTACTGGCATTTGTAATCCTCCTATTAATAATCATCCATCATTTTGTTAAATTCGTCAAAAATGTATCTTGTATCGTTCGGACCAGGTCCCGCTTCAGGGTGGTACTGTATACAATGCAGCGGCAGCTCCTTATGGGAAATTCCTTCAGGTGTGCCGTCATTCAGGTTAATCTGAGTCAATACCAAATCAGTTTCCTTTAGGGATTCCTTGTCAATTGTGAAACCGTGGTTCTGTGATGTGATGAACACTTTTCCGGTTTTTAAGTCTTTTACCGGCTGGTTTTCACCACGGTGTCCGAATTTCATCTTATATGATCTTGCGCCGAATGATTTGGCAATGAGCTGCTGACCCATACAGATACCGAATATTGGCAATCTGTTTGATAGCTTTTTCATGGTTTCGATGGTCTCTGATACTCTGTCAGGGTTTCCAGGTCCGGAAGTAATCATGAGTCCGGATGGAGAGTAATCCAAGACGGTCTTGTAGTCAGTGTCATAAGGGAACAGTATGACTCCGATGTCCCTTTCCAAAAATGAGTTGATGATGTTTCTTTTGACACCACAGTCAATCAATGCAACCTTCCTGTCTGCATCCTCATTGAATATCTTGATTTCCTTTGTGGAAACCAAAGGAACAACATCCCTGTCTTCAATGCTTGGCTGTGATTTTGCCATTTCCAGGAGTTTGTCATCATCAATGTCTTCAGTTGTGATTGCTGCTTTAAGTGAACCTCTTTCTCTGATTTTAAGTGTCAAATCACGAGTGTCGATTCCGCTGATTCCCGGAGTTTCAAACTCTTTTAAAAATTCGTCCAATGTTTTTTGGGGTCCGAAGTTTGAAAGTTGACTGCAAACTTCACGACAAACAAATCCTTCAACCTGAATATTGTCAGATTGATACCACTCTTCACTTACGCCGTGATTACCTTCAAGCGGGTAAGTGGACATTAATATTTCTCCTCTAAAAGACGGATCAGTCAATGATTCAGTGTAACCGCCCATACCTGTGGAAAAAACGAGTTCCCCTAATTTGGTGGTTTCATAACCGAATGCTTCACCTTTTAAAATAGTTCCATCTTCCAAAGCCAATTTAGCTATTTTTACCATTAAATCACCATAATAAAATATAAAAATTTACTATCTTTATTATATTTTATTTTAGATTATTATTAAACTTTGTTTTTTAGAGAAGAAATCCCAATTTTTTGAAAAAAAATTCAAATTTAAAAATTCAATTTTGAAAATTTATTAATTAAAATGACCAAAATAAGACCATGGACAAGGAATCTGAAAAGTTAATTAAAAATCAGATGAAAAACCCAAATGATTTCAAGAAATTTAAGAAGTTGATTGGGGAAACCAAAGCTTACAACGTTCCAAAGTCATTTACCGGAGAGCTTAGGCCTTATCAAAAGATAGGTTATTCATGGCTTGTCTCAAATATCAGATATAAGTTCGGATGCATACTGGCAGATGACATGGGGCTGGGTAAAACGGTTCAGGTTCTAACAGCAATACTTCATTTCAAGGAGGCAAATCCGCTGGACAGCGAGCCGTCACTGATTATCGTTCCTCCGACACTGATATCCAACTGGGAAAACGAAATCAAAAAGTTCACACCGGAACTGTCATATTACATCTATCACGGATCAAACAGGACATTTCCTTTTGAGGAATATGACATAATGCTTACATCCTATGGAGTCATAAGGCTTGATTTGGACATGTTTTTAGACAAGACATGGTTCATATGCGTCATTGATGAAGCTCAAAACATCAAAAATCCGAATACCCAACAGACAAAAGCCATCAAGAACGTCAAGGCAAAAACAAAGATTGCCCTTACAGGTACTCCCATAGAAAACAAATTGACTGATTACTGGTCAATATTTGATTTTGTAAACAAGGGATACCTCTCATCACTGGACAGCTTCAAGGCGAATTATGTGATGAGAATCGAGAGGCTTGAAGAGACAAAGACACTTGAAAAGTTCAGGACAATAACAAAACCATTTGTCATGAGGCGCCTTAAGACCGATGACAACATCAAGGATGAGCTTCCCGACAAGATCGTCAATGACATCTACTGCAGCCTGACAAACAAGCAAATCAAGCTATACAATGCAATAATGGACGGCATCTTTGAGGATCTTGAAGGAAAAACAGGCATTGAAAGACGTGGAATCATTCTAAACATCATCACCGGATTAAAACAGGCCTGCAATCATCCTGCACAATTCCTGCGTTCAGACAATCCGAAGATTTCAGAATCCGGAAAGATGGAACTGCTGATTACCATATTGGAGAACATCCTGGATATGGATGAAAAGGTGATAATATTCACCCAATACGCCCAGATGGGAAAAATTATACAGAAACTGGTTTCCAAGAAGATGAAAACTGAAGTGCTATTTTTACATGGTTCCCTTTCCCAGCAGAAAAGAACAGAAGTGATTGAAAATTTCCAGGAGAATAGGGATTATAAGATTCTGGTTGCAACACTAAAGACAGGAGGTGTGGGACTGAACCTTACAGCTGCCCAAAACGTCATCCACTACGACCTGTGGTGGAATCCTGCAATCGAAAACCAGGCAACAGACCGTGTGCACAGAATTGGCCAAAAAAGCGATGTGATGGTGTACAGGTTCATCACAAAAGGAACGCTTGAAGAAGTGATTGACGAGATGAGCAAAAACAAGTTGAATCTAGCTGAAAAAGCCATAAGCAGCGATGAAACATTCATCACCGAAATGACAGATGAGGAATTAAAGGAAAAATTATCATTGAGATTATAGTTATTTCTTGCCGGATTTCACTTTATCGGCAAATTTCACAATTTTTCTATTTTTAAATGCATTGATTTCTTTTTTCAATTGTTTATTTTCTTTTTTTAACTTTTTATTTTGGTTGAACAAATTATTATATGCTCTTGCATCTTTTTTAGGTGACTTATTAAGTTCGCCAACATATTCTTTAACTTTTCTTAATTTCAAAAGCAGAATGGCTGGCCTAAACTCTTCATTATCAAAATCATAAAATGTAGGATTATCCAGATTGTGCCTAAAACCTGTTTTATAAACTGTTTCATAGACCCTTTCATCAATTACTTCACAGACATCCAAGAACTTATCTTTCAAATCCAAATCAATTGTAATTGGTTCGTTGACGGTTGGTTTGTGATTAACATCCACAATTATGCCACAAATGCCGCCAATTTTTAAAACACGCTTCATCTCGGATATCGTTTCATCCAAATCGTCTACATGGTCAAGTGAATTGATGGAAAATACAAAATCAAACACCCCATCCGGAAAGGGCATATCCTCACTGTATCCGTTGACATATTGCATTTTATGGAATAATGTTCCGCCATTCAGCTTATAATATTCATTGACCAACGGGTCAAGACCTATCCTTACGTTAGCTCCATCAGCCCATTCCAAACTTCCCCTAGGGCCACATCCAATATCCAATATTGCCTTGTCATCATATTCTTCAGGACTTATATTAAAATCAGAAGTATAGAAAGTTTCATAGAAGGAATTCTGCAATGTTCCTTCCTTTTCCACATTTCCCGCCCAAAATTTTAACTCGTTGAGATGTTTAGTGTCCGAACCCTTCATATTAATCAAATTATAGCTCATTCTATATTCAGACTGAAATTGAGACTTCTGGACGAATGTGTCAGAGCACCGATTGAAATGATGTCAACACCATAGTCAACATAGTCTAGGATATTTTCCTTGGTGATTCCTCCTGAAACTTCAATCAAGGAGTTTTGACGGATGTTTAATCTGATTAACTCATCAACGACTTCCTTGACCTCTTCACCAGACATGTTGTCAAGCATTACAATATCCGCACCATTTTCAACACACCCAATTGCATCATCCAATGTTTCAACCTCAATTTCAATTTTTTTGGAAAAGCTTGTGTTTTTCTTGGCCTTCAACAGCGCATCGAGAGGAGATCCGCAAACCGCTATATGATTGTCCTTAATCAGAACCATGTCATCCAAACTAAATCGATGAGTATCAGCGCCTCCAACAGTTAATGCATACTTGTCAAATTTCGCTATTGCAGGAGATGTTTTACGGGTTCCTGCAATTATAACACCATAATCCTTAACCAAATCAGCATATTCTGCAGCTGCACTGGCCACACCACTCATCCTCATGAGCAGATTCAGTGCAGTCCTTTCAAGAAGCAATATTGTTCTTGCATCACCCCTAAAGGATATCAGCAAATCATTTTTAGAAATCCTAACCCCCTCTTTCAAACAAAGGGTAATCTCAACACCATACTCTTCAAATAATTCACGAATTATATCAATGCCTGCCAAAATACCTTCATCCTTTGATACGATTGATGCGTTTACAATCTTATCCTTTTCGACCACTGCATTTGAGGTAATGTCTCCAAATCCTTTATCTTCAGCCAGCATATATTCAATAATCTTATCCAAAAAATCACCTAAAATTTAATATAATTATGAATATATAATTAATTCTATATTAATATTGAAGTGATAAATTATGGAAGTAACATTTTTAGGAACCTCATCAGCGGTCCATTCGAAAGAGCGCAACCACCCATCAATTGCAGTCAAGGCATTTGGAGACGTATTCCTATTTGATTGCGGTGAAGGAACACAAAAGCAAATACTATTCACCAATGTAAGCCCTATGAAAATATCAAAAATATTTATCACACATTTTCATGGAGACCATATTTTGGGCCTTCCAGGATTGCTCCAATCCATGAGCCTAAATGGAAGGGATTCCAAATTAACAATTTATGGTCCAAGAGGTTTAAATAAAATAAAAGACGCCATTTACAGTTTAGGATATTGTGCAATCGAATATCCTGTCGAGTTTATTGAAATCGACCCAGGAATCATTGAAGAAACAAAGGAATATGTCATCAGGGCACAAAGCGTAAGGCACAATGTTCCGTCATTGGCATACTCCATTGAAGAAAAGAAAAAGCCACGCTTTTTGCGTGAAAAGGCAATTGAGCTTGGAGTTCCAGTTGGCCCTGCCTTTGGAAAATTGCACAACGGCGAAGAGGTTGAAATTGACGGTAAAATCATAAAGCCTGAGCAAGTCCTTGGCCCTCCAAGAAAAGGAGTTAAGATAACCTATTCTGGAGATACCCGTCCCTGTGAAGAGATGATTATGTTTGCAAGGGACAGCACATTGCTCATCCATGAGTCAACTTTCATACAAAAGGAAGCGCAGAATGCTGAAGAGTATGGCCATTCCACTGCCAGGGATGCTGCATTCGTTGCACGCGAATCAAACAGCGAAAAATTGATGATTACCCACATCAGCACAAGATATGGGGAAGAATACGCACAATTGATGTTAAAGGAAGCTCAGGAAATCTTTGAAAATACAGTATTAGCCAAAGATTACATGGAAATAACTGTCAGAGGTAAATCATGAATATTCCTACAGTTGATGATCCTACAACAACCTTAATCTATATTTTGCTCATCATCATTGTAGCATCACTGCTTACGCGGATTATCGCCTTTTTAATGAATAAGATGAAAAAATTTAACAAGGACATGACCATAGTTTATCTCGTCAGAGACCTCATTAATTATTTTATCTATTTTGTCGCATTGATGGTCATTCTACAATTTTTTGGAATCAATCTGGCAGGAACATTATTGAGTTTAGGTATTGTCGGTATTGCAGTGAGTTTTGCTGCAAAGGATATAATTTCAAACCTGTTTTCCGGAATCATACTAATCTTGGGTAAAAGCATAAAAGTCGGAGACACACTTGAAATCAAAGGCAAAAAGGGAATTGTGGAGCGAATCACACTCAGGTCCACAATCATTGTTGACGACATCGGAGTTAAGGACCATATTCCAAATTCAACCTTGACAAATGAGCCATACCTGCAGTATAAGGCTCCTGAAAAGTATAGAGTTGACATAATAACCGGACTGGCATTGGATGTTGACATTGAGGATTTTAAAGATTATATAACCAAAAAGATTTCCGAGTATGATGAAATCTTAAAGGAACCCAAACCTGATGTCTATGCCAAGGAGATATCATTTAAACAAAGTAAGGTAAAGGTGTCATTTTGGGTAAAAGACTTTAATAGCAAAGACAAATATAAATTAATAATCACAAACGAAATAAGAAAATATGTTGAAAATGGGTGGAAAGTATGAGTAACTCACTTCAAGAAGAAATTTTAAAATTAAAAGAAGAGAAAAATGCAATAATCCTTGCACACAACTACCAACCGAAAGAAGTTCAGGAGATTGCTGATTTTTTAGGAGATTCATTGGAATTGTGTATAAAGGCTTCCGAAATAGACGACAAGGATCTGGTAATATTCTGCGGTGTTGACTTTATGGCAGAAACCGCCTTTATCCTAAATCCTGATAAAAAGATTGTTATTCCAACACTTGAAGCTGAATGTCCTATGGCACATATGCTTCCCGAAGAGGAACTGCTAAAGGCAAAGGAAGAGCATCCTGATGCAGGAGTCATTCTTTACGTAAACAGTATTGCCGAAGCAAAACAGCACGCAGACACATTATGTACCTCCGCAAATGCAGTTAAGATTGCCGAAAGCCTGCCACATGACAAGATATTATTCGGACCAGACAAAAATCTGGGAACCCATGTTGCAGAAAAGACAGACAAGGAAATCATTCCGGTTCCAAAAGACGGACATTGCTATGTCCACAGGTTATTCCATGTTGAAGATGTCGAACTCAAAAGAAAAGAATATCCTAATGCTGAGATAATCTGCCACCCAGAATGTAAGATTGAAGTTCAAAAAGCATGCGACGAAGTGATGTCAACAGGAGGAATGCTCAGACACATTGCTTCAAGCGACAAGGAAGAATTTGTAATAGGAACTGAAATAGATATGATTACAAGAATCAATGCAGAAGTTCCTGGCAAAAAACTGTACCCTATGCTTGAAGGGGCAATCTGTGAAACAATGAAACTGCATACCCTTGAAAAAATCAGAGATTCACTTGTCAATGAAGCTCCTGAAGTCACATTGCCTAAAGATGTCGCTGATAAATCCAGAAAAGCAGTTGAACATATGTTAAATGCTAGTTAGACTAGCTTTAACACTTTATTTTTTAAATTGACTTAAAAAGGAAATAACATCATCGCCAACAGGAGCATAATCTTTTTCTTCAAAGTAATAATTCTCTTTTTTATCTTCCTGTTTTATGACAATTGAATTTGGAACCAATTCTTCAAACGGCAACATATCCAATTCAAAATTGAAATAGTTATCATTGGTTCCGACGAACAATGATTTGGCCTTAATATTGCTCAGTTTATCCATCACATCATATTCCATAGACATTGAAATCCTCAAATATTGCGGTAATTTCATCATTGTTTAAATTATTAAATATTTTTTTAGAGGAAGAATGAGCAAAAAGAAGCGCATTGACTGCAATCATATTCCTAGTTTTTGAAATGCTATAGCCATCAGTATAATAATCCTCTGTTGAATCTATGATAAGTTCCAAAACTTTTGAAATGATAAATCTGTATCCTGAAACCTTAGCGGCGGAATTTACAATAAAAATGAATTCCATTTCATCAGGAAACTCATTATTCCATCAATATAAGTATATCTTGGAAATTCATAATTTAAACCGGTGGATGAAGGAGAACATGATCCCGGAGTTCCTAACGGACTGATTACAATAAAATAGAATTCATCCGTAAAATTACCATGGCTCATTATGTACTGGTGAGACTCTCTTAAAAATGAATAGATTCTATTGAATGTAGAAAAAAATAAGACTGCATTGGTAATGAATCCCTCTTCATCATATTTTGGAGTGCCGAAAACCTTATATTCAACCTCAACATTTTCTAACACTCTCCCATACTCAAATTCAAATGAATCCATTACATGAATATTTTTTTCAAGATACATTATAAAAAACCTCTTTCGATTAATACATAGTAATTATGAACATATAAATTTTTTTTATAATGCTTTGAAAATAATTGATAATAACTTAAAAAACGACATGATTTTAAACATTAAAGTATAAAATATATTACATATCTTCAAGAAAACTTGACAAAAATACAGTCATCTCAATTTCTTCACGGGCAATGAAATCGTCCAACCTTATTTTAGCAACGTCGCTTTGGAAAGGATACAATTCATCACTGAAATGCATTGTCAATGTCAAAACATCATCCTTGACAACAATATCCTCATTTAAATTGGTTTTTAGATAATCCAACTGCATTTCGGACAATCCTGAAACTGAGTATTCGATGAATTTCTTATCACCCATGTCACCGTAATCCGAAATATTGACTATCATCAAAACCCATCCATGAATTCCTTCAATTTATCTGAAATTGTTTCAAGCTCATTGAAGCACAAATGACCCAATTCAGAATCCATTATGATCAGCTGTGAATTTTCAATCATCCCAGACATTGGAATAGCATCCAATTCAGGAGGAAAATGAGGATCCTGTTTGCATGAGATAATTAAAACCTTAGAAGTGATTTTATCCAAATCATCCTCAACATCAAAATTCATGCAGGATTCGTTGCAGTATTTCAAATCGTAAATATCAGTCTCAAGCATTTCATTACCGAATGTTTCAAATTCAAAGGCCAACTCATCATTGGACATTGCCCTTAATGCTTCCTTGGAAAGTCCAAAATTAAATTCCGCAAGATTTGCCAATCTTAACGTCCTGATTAACGAATATGTCATTTCACCTTTTGCATAATCCGGATCGGAGGTTATGATTTCGTCCACAAATTTCGAAAGGATATAATCATGGCCTGCAACCTTATAGCTACTTACGCCACAGATGATGAAGTCCTGAAATTCGGGATAACTAATTGCCTGTGTCAGACCTATGAAACCTCCCATTGAATTTCCAATCAATCCCAAAACATGTTTGATGGCAAACTTTTCAGCAAGGAACTGCTTTTGGAAGTTGACGACATCAACAAGTGAATATCTTGGAAAATTGTTTTTCAAATCTGTTGTTGAAGGAGAACAGGATCCCGGAGCTCCCAAGGCAGACATGCTGATGAAAAAGTACTTGTCTGCGTCAAATGCATCATTCTTTTCCGTCAATGGTAAAATCTTGTTTATTCCTGCAAATGTTCCAAGAGAACCTGAACAGTAAAGGATTGCATTAGTTATGGCCCCATTTTCATCATATTTTGGAGTTCCAAATGTCATATACTCAACAACGGCATCATCAATCATCTCACCATTTTCAAATTCGAACGAATCCATGGTAAAGTACTCTTTCTTATCTTCAAAATATTCTTCATCGTAAATGGAAATTCCTCCCCTGAACTATAATAATTGATTTTGAAAACAAATTATTTATAATTAATCTGAACAATGTAAATTGTGATGAAATATAAAATTTTAGAAAAACCGAATTGCGAAGACGCATATGAACTAATTGAAGAAGCCCTCAGAAAAAGGGCTACAATACTTATTTTTGCATGCTGTAAGGTAAACTACGAAGGAAGGGCTCTAAGTGAATTGAACTGGGGAGAACGAATAATAATGATTAAGCCAGATGGAGCATTTTTAATCCATCAGGAAAAAAAGGTAGAACCTGTAAACTGGCAGCCTCCAAAATCACGAACCAGAGCTTATATCAAAAACGACAACCTGTTTTTGGAAAGCCACAGAAGAACTCCCAAAGAGCTTTTGACCGTTAAGATAAAGCATATCCAATTCATAAACTATGCGAATGTAGAGGACTTTGAAGAGCTTGAACAGGCAGGATATGAAAAGGACATGAGCGACATGATAATGGAAAAGCCCCACATAATTGAAGAAGGTTTCAAGCCAACCACAAGAGAATACAGTGTCGAGCATGGTTTCATTGACATCCTAGGAAAGGACAGTGACAACAATTTGATGATTCTGGAACTGAAAGCCAGAAAAGCAGGAGTTACTGCAGTAAAACAGCTAAGGCGCTACATTCAGGACATGGAAAATACTGATAATGATTATTTAAGAGAGGTTGAGGCTGAAAAGAAAAAGATAAGAGGTTTGCTTGTTGCACCATCAATCATGGATGATGCATTGGAAATGATTGAAGAGGAAGGCATTGAATTTGTATCCGTTGAACCTCCCCGTGAGTTAAAAAGAGATAAGAAAGTGACTCTGGATTTCTTTTAATCTAGAGCATCTTCAATTTTTTTTAGTTCAGATTCATAGAACTTCTGAGTAAATTCATTTGCAGGTGTTGAAGTGGTTACATGACAATCCTTTTCCAATTTATAAATGAGATATTCATCGCTTTCAAGAGGAATGGTATCTTCATCACTCAAAACCTCAAGCCCATCCAATTCTGATAGAATATTTTGATATTCAGTTTTTTCCAACTCAATAACATCATCCAATTCCATTTCCTGCACCTTTGGATTCAGTTGCATTGCAATCGCCACAAATCCATTGACTTTTTTATCTGAAAGAGAAAATTGAGAGTTTCTGATTTCATCCATGGAAAACTTTATATGAGTTATAGTGTTTTTAGTAACCGGTATTTCCCGGGACAATCCAATCTGGTTAATTTCATAATGATTTTTCCATTCACCAATTTTATAAACCGCATAATTTATATCATCAAGATTAATAATTTCTTCATCTGCCATACTATCACATTAATTAAATAGTTTTTTATATTATAAAAATTAAATGTAAAATCTAATGGAGGTAAATCTGTGAAAAAATGTCCTGAATGTGGAAATCCTAGTTATGATGGTGCTCCCGTTTGCGGAAATTGTGGCTATACATTCCCCAAACCAAAAGTTACACCACCTAAAAAAGAGGATATTTTCCAAGAAAAACCAAGATTAGAGAAAAAAACCGATGACAATAAAGGCATTCTTACTATTATCAAAGAAAAGAAATTAGTTATTGGAATCATTTTATTCATAACATTAATTGTTATTTGTGGAATTGTTCTTATGGGAACCCATAATAATAATGGTGGAAACTCTAATTCTGTTATTCATTCTAATGATTTGGTTGAATACAAGGAAAGTGATTTTTCATTTAATTATCCAAGCACTTGGGAACAAGTGAATAGAAGTGATCAAGAACATCCTGATGCAGTATTCTTCCAAAATAAAGAAAATGTGACCATAGAGTATTACAACATTACAAGTAGTGCTAGTTCCCTAAAAGACATAACCCAGCAAAGAATCACACATGCTCAAGAAAGCGGTGATTATGTCGAACTTGTTGATACAATAACCTTAGACGGTAGAAACTCTTCAAATATGCTATTAGAAAATGCAAATGGAGATTACACTAGATATGTATCAATGTTTAGTGATGGAAAGTTATATGTTTTCAAAATAACCGGATCTTCTGAAAAATCACTTACTTCTGAAGATATTGAAAATACTCTAAATTCCGCAGATATCGCTTAAGTATGATTCAATTCATACTTTTTTTCTATTTTTTTGTGTTAATATGACTAAAATCAAACTTGCCCTTTGTCAGATGAATGTAATTGATAATAAAGATACCAATATCAAAAAAGCAAGTTCAATGATAGTTGATAGTGCAGATAATGGTGCTGATTTTATTGTTTTGCCAGAAATGTTCAACTGTCCTTATTCAAATGACAAATTCATTGAATATTGTGAAGAGGAACATGAAAGCCCCACATTGAATACTATTTCACAACTGGCCAAAGCGAATGACGTTTATATCTTAGCCGGATCAATTCCTGAAAGGAAAGATGACAAGCTGTACAATACAAGTTACCTATTTGATAAGAAAGGTTCAATTATTGCCAAGCACAGGAAAATGCATCTTTTTGATATTGACGTTAAAGATAAAATCACTTTTAAGGAATCAGATGTGCTGACTGCCGGCGATGAGTTTACGATTGCAGATACCGATTTTGGAAAGATTGGAATCGGAATATGCTATGACGTTCGATTTGTTGAACTTGCAAGGATACTGGCCGAAAAAGGTGCATCAATCTTATTTTATCCTGGAGCATTCAACCAGACAACAGGTCCCGCACACTGGGAACTGCTATTCCGCTCAAGAGCGCTGGACAATCAGGTTTTCTGTGTTGGCGTTGCACCTGCATTGAATATAGATGCAAGCTATCACAGCTACGGACATTCGATAGTGACAAATCCATGGGGAGAAGTCCTAACACAAGCGGATGAAAATGAGAAATTGGTCATCTGCGAAATTGATTTAAGTGAAATAAAAAAAGTAAGAGAAGAACTTCCCGTTTTAAAAAACAAAAGGGAAGACCTCTACAAAGTTGTTCAAAAATAGCTATTTCAATTTAGCCAATCTTTTTTCGAAGTATTCGGCTTTTTTAGTGCCTCCAAATACTTCAATCGCTGTTTCTATGACCCTCACTTCGTTGTCATAGTCATCAGCTTTCCTGTATAAAATACATAATCTTTTATAAGGCGCATCCTTGGATTGTTTTGCTTCAACATAACGTTCATATTCTTTGATGGCCTTTTGAGGATTAGTTTTTTCCATTTCTTTAATTGTACTCATAGGAATGACTTTTACAACAGCTTCACCAGATGCTTTTGCTTTTTGCCTTTTTTGAGCTTTCTTAATTGCCTTATTACATGATTTTTTGAAGTCCTTATCCTCTTCAGCCTTTCTTGCATCTTTAATCAATTTTATTGATTCATCGCTTGCAAGGTCACCCAATGCCTGAATGGCAGCGAGCCTTACTCCCCAATCTTCATCTTCAAGACATTTTGCAATTGAATCCAGTTCATCTTCAGCTTGAAGCTCACCTAAAGCACGAACTGCAACCTTTCTAACACCAAAATCCTCATCGGAAGTTGCCTCAACAAAATAAGGAATGACCTTTTTGTCTTCGGTTTCTTTAAGTGCAAATGCTAAAAAACGTTTGTCTTTACCTTCCGCATTCGTAAATTCTTCAATTAATTTATCAACAGCTAAATCTCCCATGCTGCCTAAAATTTCTGCCGCTTTGAATCTGACTTGTGCATTATCATCAGTAGTTGCGTTTATTAATGGTTCGATAGCTTCTTCATCAGTGATTCCGACCAATGATTCGATAGCTTCCTTTCTGACCTTAACATCGTCGTCGGATAAATTGTTAATTGCTTCTTCAAAACTTAAATTTGACATAGTTATAGTTAGATTTTAAGAATATATAATCTTTAATACAAATCAATTAAATTTTTCAAGCGGGCAAATAACCATAAATACACTTGAAAAGTGTTTGACATATGGATATTCCACATTGAAAGTGGAATGAT
Organism: uncultured Methanobrevibacter sp.; assembly: GCA_902794475.1. Classification (GTDB taxonomy): domain Archaea; phylum Methanobacteriota; class Methanobacteria; order Methanobacteriales; family Methanobacteriaceae; genus Methanocatella. The sequence goes on from CADBHR010000053.1 coordinate 15,979, forward strand.
TTGAAATACCCATTAGGTTAATGCAAATGCAACACCATCAAATTAAATATATGTAAGAAGATATCGATTATATTAATCATCCGATCAATTATTCGATAGGTGAATTATTTTGGAAAAGTTGCGAACAAAAAATGAATTGCAGATGAAGAGATATCATCTACTTAACTTTAACACTTGATTTGACACTATCTTTAAGATAACTAACTTTAACTGCATAAGTTTTGCCTTTTTTAAGCTTTTTGACAACATTCTTTTTAATTATAACTTTGGCAATACCTTTGGAGTTGGTTTTAGCCCTGTAGGTTTTGCCTTTGAATTTGAATGTTATTTTCTTACCTTTAACCAATTTTCCATTGATTTTAAGTTTGGCCTGAAGGACAAACTTCCTAGCAGTCTTTTTGACTGTGACCTTACTTGCAGTCAAGTACATGATTATTACCGTTCATGGTAAATGGACCTTGCTTATTAATGGTAATGTTAACTTCACCGCCCTCATATTTATAATCATGCTCAAAAGTAAAATCGCTACCGCTATTTGTAATGCTTTGATTTAGCTCGGCAAAGGAATGGTAGTTCGGAGTTTCTGAAATTATTTCAGTTTGGTTATCCGCCGCCGAAACGCATGTTAAGATAAATAGAATAAATAAAACAACCAATAAGATTAAAAATTTAAATCTCAATTTTCAACACCCTCGTCACTTACTTCTCATTGGAAAACAAAACAGACACACATTAATGTTCATGACATGATTAAATCAAATATAATTAAAATTTACAGATTGAAAAAAATAGAAAAAAATAAGAGAAAAAATCTCTTATCTAAATTGCTGTCCAACCACCATCGATACAGATTAATTGACCTGTACAGTAAGAGGATGCATCGGATGCCAAGTAAATTGCAATACCGTCTAATTCTCCAGGTTCACCTAAACGACCTGCAGGACAGTATGCTGCAATTAAATCCATGAATCCATCTAAATCAATGGTATCTTGGGTCAATTCAGTTGCAAATACTGCTGGACCAATAGCGTTAACAGTAATGTTGTATTTAGCCCATTCAACAGCTAAGTTTTTGGTTAAGTTCATTACTCCACCTTTAGCTGAGGAGTATGCACTAATACCTCCACCAGGGAAGATAACTCTTGAGTGGATTGAACCGATGTTGATAATTTTACCGTACTCTTGTTCAATCATGATTTCTCCAACAGCTTTACACATGTAGTATACACCACTTAAGTCGATGTGGATGTGTCTTTCCCATTCTTCGTTGGATTGATCAGTGACCATTTTGTTGTTACCCATACCTGCTGCGTTAACTAGGATATCAATTCTTCCATAGTTGTCCATAACTTTTGCAACAGCTGCGGTGATACTGTCGTAATCTCCGACATCACATACTGCATACATTACATCAGTACCGAATTTATCTTCGATTTCAGCAACATTTTCTTGTAATCTTTCTTCTCTTCTAGCAAATAATGCTACTTTTGCACCTTGGCTTGCGTATGCTTGTGCAATTTGCCAACCAAGACCTGATGAAGCTCCAGTAACAACTGCAACTTTGTCTTTAATATCGAAATAAAATATTTGAAAAATAAACTATTTAACTATTATTATATTAATCTTTGAGTAATATTTAATAAGTCAAATTGAACGAATAGACAAATTTAAACAAATAATGAATTTGATGAATGAACTGTTAAAAAAATGCATGTTAAATTTTTTTGACTGTATAAAAATATTTGCAAAAAATGTAACAACAAAATATATTAAAATTTAAACAAAATATTTATTATAAAATATTTTTAACAAGAGATGAGACAAAATGATTGAAGAGCAGCCAAAGAGCTATTCCAAAAAGGAGATTTTCAAGACTCTCCATCCATGGGTCAGAAAATGGTTCGACTCCCAATTTGAGGATTTCACCCCTGCCCAGAAAAAATCAATCATTGACATCCACAAAAGGAACAATATCCTCATCTCATCACCGACAGGATCCGGTAAAACATTGACGGCGTTTCTATCGGTCATCAGCGAACTGACAGAATTGGCTGAAAATGACAAACTGGAAGATAAAGTCTACTGCATCTACATTTCCCCATTGAAAGCCCTTGACAATGATATCGAAAAGAATTTGGATGAGCCGCTTGAGGGAATAGAAAAGATAGCCGGAAAAAAACTGGGAATCCGAAAGGCCGTCAGAACCGGTGACACCTCACAATACCAAAGGCAGAAGATGCTTAAAAAGCCACCGCACATCCTAATAACAACCCCTGAAACACTATCAATTCTGCTGGTTGCTCCGAAGTTCAGGGAAAAGCTGAGCCATGTCAAATATGTCATCATCGATGAGATACATTCTCTGGCCGAAAACAAAAGGGGAGTGCACTTAAGTCTTTCACTAGAGAGGTTGCAGCATTTGATTGGACAGTATACAAGGATTGGCCTCTCGGCAACAGTCAGTCCTCTTGAAGAGGTTGCACGATTTCTTGTAGGCTATGAATATGGCGTCGAAAGGAACTGCAAAGTGGTCAATGTCAACTATCTAAAGGAGCTTGATATGGAAGTTATGTGCCCTGTAAGCGACATTGTCCTGGCAGATGAAGAAGACACACGTTTGGGAATGTATGACTTGCTTGATGATTTGATACAGGAAAACAAGACAACACTGATATTTACGAATACAAGAAGCGGAACGGAAAGATTTGTCTACAATCTAAAGAAGATGTATCCGATGCATTACAATAATGAAAACATAATGGCTCATCACTCCTCGCTTTCAAAGGAAGTCCGTCTTGAAACCGAAAACAAGCTGAAAGAGGGTAAACTTAAGGCAGTTGTCTCATCAACATCCCTTGAACTAGGAATTGATATAGGATACATTGACCTTGTAGTTTTAATAAATTCGCCGAAATCAGTTGCAAGAGCCCTGCAGAGAATAGGCAGAAGCGGACACAGATTGCATGAAAAATCCAAGGGACGAATCATAGTAACCGACCGTGATGACCTGGTCGAATGTTCAGTTCTTCTTAAAAACGCCAAAGAAGGAAAGATAGATAATATAAACATACCTAAAAACTGTCTTGATGTCCTTGCACAGCACATTTACGGAATGAGCATTGAAAATCCATGGGACATCGATTACGCATATGATGTGATACGAAAGAGCTATTGCTACAAGGACCTCACCAGAGACGATTACGAGGATGTCATAAGCTATCTCGGCGGAGAATACGAAGAGCTTGAAGAAAGGTATGTTTATGCCAAAATCTGGATTGACTATAAGGAAAATACCTTCGGAAAGCGTGGAAAAATAGAAGAGTCATTTATGGAAAGGCTGAAAAAAGGCGACACCTTCGTACTGGGAGGTCGAACATACCGATTCAACTACGGCAAGGGAATGACCATCAACGTGACACCCGCAAGCGGACCTCCAACTATTCCTTCATGGTTTTCACAGCAGCTTCCATTATCCTTTGACCTTGCAATGGACATACAGAAGTTCAGGTCATTTATGGAAGCAAGATTCGAGTACAGGCGAAGCAAAGAGGAAATTATGGATTTCATTTATGATTATCTCTATGTTGACGATTTTGCGGCAAATTCAATCTATGAATACTTCGTCGAACAGTACAAATATGCAAAGATTCCATCCAACAGATGCCTGCTTATTGAATACTATAAAGGCTTTGGAGGAAGAAAATTCGTAATCTTCCACTCCCTGTTCGGCCGCAAGGTCAATGATGCACTTTCACGTGCTGTCGCTTATGTGGTTGCCAAAAGATACAATACAAACGTTACAATATCAATTTCAGACAATGGATTTTATCTAAGCTCAGACGGCACAATTGGAGGTTTGGAATCATTTAGAGAATTGAATCCCGAAAACTTTGAAAGGATTTTGACAAATTCCCTGAACAAGACAGAAACATTGGCTTCAAGATTCAGGCATTGCGCCGGAAGATCATTAATGACCCTCAGAAGATATAAAGGAGAATCAAAGTCAGTTGGTCGCCAGCAGGTACGGGGAAAAATACTGCTCAAGTATGTGCAGGACATGGATGACAATTTTTCAATATTGAAGGAGGCCAGAAGAGAGGCCATGGAAGATTACATGGACATCAAGAATGCATTGAAAGTCATAAACATGATTGATTCAGGAGAAATGGAAATAAAAACCATAAATACAGTAATTCCAAGCCCATTTGCATTCAATCTGGTTTCACAAGGATACCTTGATGTATTGAATCAGAATGACCGGGGAGAATTTACAAAAAGAATGCACCAGGCAATACTTGAACAAATCAAGGATAAATTAAAAGAGTTATGAAAAAAAGGTAAATGGAATCATCTGATTCGTATTACACTTTTCTTTGAAAATAACCTTTTTAATTAAAAAATCCCAAATTATTCAAATAACCAATAACCCTAGTAAGATAATCATTATCCGGTTTTACCCATTCAAAGCCTAATGATTCAAGAATTTCAACAGTCTGGTCTGTTTTTAAACTGTATTCATAATCATCTTCCTCATCCGCATCTTCATCAGCCATAGACATGTCGGAAGTGATTAATCCCTGTATGTTTTCGTCCATATTTTCTCTACATATCCTCATAAATTCATCATCATCGACTTCACGGATGCCATAACCAAATGAATTTAATACATTGATTATATCATTATTTAACAATTCATTATTGTTTTGACAGTTGAATACCCTGCATTTTTGCGGAGTTTTAGACAATGCAATTATGGCCTTTGCAGTGCAGTCGATAGGGCTCATTTCTTCAACTTCATTATACATTGAAGTGGATATGGCGTGAATATTTTTGATAGATTTTATATTGGCTAAAAATGCATTTGTATCATAGTTTTTCTGGAACTTGCCATCCCTATAACGGCCCATAAGGTTTCCTACCCTAACTATTTTCACATCCAAACCATCAACTGCCGCTTCCAATAAAATTCTTTCGGCTAAAAATTTACTGTTGACATATTTATTGCTCAAGTCCTGCCTGTAGTATAATGTTCTTTCATCTAATTGAACATCACGGGCAAATTCCATGTCCTTAGGATATGAAAGTACGCTTGTGGTCGATACCTGAACATATCTAACATCATTTACTTGCGCATATTTAATTCCATTGATTACACCATCAACATTTACTTTAAAGATATAGTCATCTGCAGTATAGTGTTTTACAATAGCTGCACAATTTATTATGATGTCCCCTTCAGATAAAATGATTCTAGATCCGATTAAATCTGTCAATTCCCCATCGAAGTAGTAATCAAATAAATCAGCTAAACGGTCTTCACAAGAATCAAATCCTCCTTTTCTCAACATGCAATAAACTGTACCTTTTTCATTTTTAATATAATCATATAAAACATGAATTCCAAGATAACCTGTAACTCCAGTCAGCAATAGGTTGCCAATCTCCTGTTTTTCACCGTTATAGAAGTTTTCAAGTGTATTTTCACTTAAGAGACTGTTGATTTGTGAATAGTCATAGTCATCAGCTATGTCATAGTCACCATCCCTGACCTCATGTTCACCAGAGAGGAATCTTGCAAGTTGTCTAGGTGTCTGATTGGTGAATACATCATCATATTTTACTGTATAATCACGCTTAAGCAATTCCAAAATGATTTTGGATGCTACAAGTGAAGTTCCTCCAATTTCAAAGAAATTATCTTCGGCACCAACAGTTTCAATACCCAAGGTGGATGAAAATACTGCACAAATTAACTGTTCCAATTCATTTTCAGGTGCAACATACTCCAATTCTAATTTTGGTTCAGGCAATTGATTTATATCCGTTTTACCATTTGGAGTCATCGGCATTTCATCAATTTGCATGAATACCGTAGGAACCATATAACGGGTTAAATATTGGGTCAAGTACTCTTTTAAATCTTCAGTATCTATTTTTTCCTCTGCAGTGAAATAAGCACATAAGTGTTCGTTGTTGTTGATTTCCTTAATCAATACGACATTTTGCCTAATATTAGGATATTTGCTGATATTAGATTCAATCTCACCAATTTCAATTCTCAATCCTCTTAATTTGATTTGGTTATCGATTCTTCCCTTGATGTCGATTTCACCGTTTGGAAGCTCAATTGCATAATCTCCACTCTTATAATACGGAATGTCGTTAATGGTAACGAATACCTCTTTGGTTTTATCATCCAGATTATGATATCCCCTACTTACACCAACACCACCAATGTATAACTCGCCTATTACACCATTAGGCAGCAGTTTGCCATCCATATCGCGAACATCTGTAATGTAGTTGTGCAATGCTTTTCCTACAGTAATATTGTCCGGACTGGTAATGTTTATTGAGTTACAGGTTACTGTGGTTTCT
>CADBHR010000054.1 GCA_902794475.1 uncultured Methanobrevibacter sp.
CATCCGGCCACCGTTGCTTATTCCTCCTCCGGAATCGGAAGTGTTATCCTCAATTGCACTTTCCTCTATGTTTGCTATGTCGCTGTTTGCTATGGCTCCACCGCTGGAGCTTGCAGTGTTGCCCGCCAGCCTGCATCGTTTGGATATGCTTAAGGTGCCCTTAAGGTTTCTTATTGCCCCTCCGTTTCTGGCGGAATTGCCTTCGAGTGCGGATTCCAAAATCCTCAGCTGTCCGTCATCGTTGCATATTGCCCCGCCGAATGTCTGGGCGGAATTGTCATTGAGCGTGGATGAAAATATTGTCAAATCCCCCTCGTTGTATAACGCTCCGCCATCCTTTGCAAATCCGTTTTTAAGGAATATGTTTTTAATGGTGACGTCCTTGGCTGTGCAATGGAATATTCGTGATTTTCCCTGTGCATCAATGACACATCCGTCGCCGTCAATAACCAGGCCGTCAACATCCAGCTTTATGCCGTTTAAGTATCTTGACTCATCAGAGCTGCTTAAAATAATGTCTGATTCAAGAACAATGGTCTTATCGCCTGCGTGAATCATCCTGTCAAGGTATCTGAAGCTGGTGGTTGAACCGTCATCGATTTCATCATCGAAATCAGCTTGGACAATCCCCATCTCCTCTTTGAAATCAGCTTGGACAATTTCAGTTTCCTCTTCAAATTCGATTTCAGGATCGGCATCCTCGTATTCAATATCTTCTATGCGATTGTTTTCAAAATTGCAGTCAACCACTTCGCAGTCAGGACTGTTTGAAAATATTACCTTGCTCTGCGCGCCCCTTAAAATATTGTCGGTGAATGTGGAATCCGATGCGGCCAATTTGCCCGAGTCATTGTATATTACTGCGCTGCAGCTCCAATCTCCGCCGTCAAAAATGGATTCGCTCACACTCTGCTTATCTCCCCATTTCACTTCATTGCATTTGAAACGAGATTTGGATATTGTCAGGTCACCTTCATAGTTGTCTATTGCTCCTGCCATGTGAACTGCACAATTGTAGGAGATTGAAGAGTCCGAAATCGCCATATCTGCCGTGTTGACTATGGCTCCTCCAATGCCCATTGTTTCATTGTAATCAATATATGATTCGAATATTTTCATTTCCCCGGTGTTGACTATTGCCCCGCCGTCAACCCTGGCCGAATTATGCTCAATTTTTAAATCAAATATTACAGCTTCACCGTCCCTGTTGAATATGGCCCCACCGGATTCACCTGATGAATTTCGCAAAAGTGCAGTTTCAGCTATGTTCAATGGAGCCTCTTCATTGTATATGGCGCCTCCTTCCATATCTGCACGGTTTTTAGTGAATTTCGAATTTGCCATGTCCAACTGCCCCATGATGTTGAATATTGCGCCTCCAAGTTTTTCCGCATTGTTTTCGGCAAAACAGGTGTTTATGATTTTTAAATCATTGCCGTGACTGGATATTGCACCTCCAACCCTTTTTGAAGCGTTGCAGACAAAATTTGAATCGGCAATAATCAGTTCATCGGCGTTTGAGATTGCGCCTCCTCCAATTTGCGATGTGTTTTTGATGAATTCGCCGTCTCTTATCTCCAGTTTTCCGCAGTTGAAGAATGCCCCTCCGTCATTATTGCAGACATTGCCTTCAAAATGCAATCCGGATGCTTTAAGCTCTCCTGAATTGAATAGCCCTCCGCCATCATATCCTGAATCATTGGCTTTAAAAGTAGAATCAGAGATTTCAAGCTGTTTGGTATTGTATAAACCTGCACCGTCATATCCTGAGGCATTGTCCTTAAAAATCATGCCCGACATTTCCGCTTCGCACTTGTTGTATACTCCACCGCCCTTCTTATGTGCATTGTTATTGACAAGTTCGGATTTGGTGAGGGCTAACTGGCCTTTGTTATATATTACGCCTCCATTTACCTTTGATTTGTTGCTGTCAAAAGTGGAACGGTCAAATCTTATTTCCCCATCGTTATATAACACGCCTCCACGATTATCCGCAGCGTTATCATTGAAATAGGAATCTGCAACTTCCATACTTCCGCCGTTATAGATTACACCAGCACAGCCTTTAGCCGTGTTGTCGACAAATTCCGATTCGATTACGGTTACGTCCCCAGTACTGTCTATCGCTCCGCATCTATCTTCAGAAGCATTGCCTATGAATCTGCAGTTTTCAATCTTTAAAGAGGAATTGCAGTCGATTTTCAAGGCTCCACCGCCGTATCTCAATTGATGCTCGATATTCTCATGGAAATATCCGTTTGCAAATACTATGTTTTTAAGGGTTATGTCCCTTGCGGCTATAAGGAAGATACGTGACTTTCCTCCCGCATCAATCGTTTTGCCGTCACCGTCAATGACAAGCCCGTCAATGTCCAGTTCAATGCCGCCTTCATAGAAATCCCTTTCATAATTGCCGAAGGTTATGTCATGGTCAAGGACAACTTCTCCGGATGTGCCCTCATGAATCAGCCTGTCCAAATGCCCGAAGTCAAACTGCTCTTCAGTTGGAATCATGCTTTCGTAAACGGCAAATTCCCCTTCACCTTCAATGATGTCCTCAAAGTTCTGGGGCGAGTTTTTTATAAGGATATAACCCTCGTTGGATATTGACTTTTCTTCGGCGATGCTGATGGCATTTAAGGTCAAATCGCTTCGGTTGCAGATATTTCTTGAATTTTCACCGGACAGGTTGGACTGGAAATCTGTCGAATCAATGACGCCGTATCTTCCAGTATTGAAAATTACCCCTCTTTCAGCCTCATTTTCAATGAATTTGCTGTAGAAAATGCCGAAAGTGGATCTGCTGCGGTAATTTTTCAGAATTGTTTGGGCATTATTGCATTTAAAAAGGGTATTGTATATTTGCGAATATCCGCTCAGCATAACGATTTCTTCAGGAGAGCTGTTGTGTGAAATCTCACAGCCATTCATATTTAGAATTCCGCTAACCATCATCACCCCGCCCCCATAATCGGATGAGTTATTCGCAAATCTGGATTTGCGTATTGTCAGCTCACCATCACTGATTATTGCTCCACCATCACATTGAGATGAGTTATTTTCAAATGTGGATTTCAAAATATTAGTCACAGAGGATGCCCTGGCATATATTGCTCCACCGCCACCTGCATCGTACTCAGAACAGGATTTATTGTTTATAAATTGGGATTCAATGACAGTGAGATTGCCCGCATTATATATTGCTCCACCGCAGCCGATATAGTCCTCAAAACCGGCCAAGTTATTTTTAAAGTGGGATTCAATGATCGTCAGCTTGCCTGAATTATATATTGCTCCGCCATATTCATCCGTGAAGCCATTTATGAAATTGACATTCCTGATTGTTACATCCTCAGCTCTGACGTAAAATATCGGCACTTTTTCCCTTGCATCAATGGTGTGATTCCTGCCGTCGATAACAAGGCCGTCAACATCAATCGTGATGCCGTCCCTTTCATATTCAGATTCCTCCCCATCATCCAGGACAATATCCGAATCCAGAACAATCTCTTTTACTCCGCTGTGAATCAGATCATCGAGATACCTGAAATTTCTGACTTTGTTGGGCCTGTCAGTGATTACGTCAGGAATTCCGATTATTTTCAAAACCGCTTCATTGATTTGCATGAAGCACAAATCATAACTGCTCAAATTCCCTCCGGAAGGGTCGGAAATGTCCAGATTCAAATGTGCTCCGGCATATTCAAGAATCGTATAGATTTCCAAATCAGGCCACATCACCTTCAGTGCATCCCTGATTTGGAGAGTGGATGTGAGCACCAGCCCCACATCGTCAAGCAAAAAGTCATTGATGTTTGCCGTTACATGACCTGACAGGTCGATTCCGCGATTTTTACAGGCATCTATTGCTTTTTGTGCGGCTTTTGCACCTGTCCGGGCATTCAATCCCGCCGAATATGCCTTTTTGTCATCTGAAAATTCGTTGAAAATGGTTTCGGCAATGGGACTTATGGCAGTGTTTGAACCGCACACGAAAAGAACATCATCTGATGACAAACCGGTTTTAACGGGAGCCGTCTCTTCCACATGAACCTTATCTGCTGAATTTTTGCTCTTGTCCAATCCGAATGCATTTTTAAACCTGTCTCTAAAACCCATAGCCAACACCTCAGTGATATTAACTATGAAGATACTATTAATTAAAGTTATTTTAAAAGGAATTGCTTTAGTTGAACAATTCTGAATTTTCAAAAAAACATCATTGAAGAATCGGTGAAATATCTAAAAAAAAGGGAGAAATAAAAGCATGGCACCACACCATGCCTTTTTGCATATTTCGGTGTTTTTCTCACCACCACAGGTTAATCTTCGAGTCAAACTAATTTCAAACTCTAATTAATAGTATGAATAAGACCATATATAAAGTTTTTCGAATGCAAGTGCTTGCTTACATCTTAAAATGACTAAAAACAAGATAATTAAACCTATTTTAAAAAAATAACATAAAATATCAATTTTCAATGAATAAAAATGCCTAAAAAAGAGAATTGAAAAACAAAAGGGAGAATGATAAAGGCATAAGGGAATATGCCTTTATCCGATTTTGGTGTGTTTACTCACCACCACGGGTTAATCTTCGAGTCAAACTAATTTCAAACTCTAATTAATAGTATGAATAAGACCATATATAAAGTTTTTCGAATGCAAGTGCTTACTTACATGTTAAAATGACTAAAAAACATTTATTCGATACAATTAACAATAATAACCTGTGGAAAACTGGTTGATTTTGTATTCAACCTCAAAATTTGAAAAAAAAGAAGATTTGGGAGAGATTTTTCTCCCGCTATCTGACCGTTATTTTCACCTTTTTGGAAGAGGGCATGTAGTATTTGTTGCCCTTGAAGGTGATTGTTGCTTTGAACTTGCCCTTTTTGGAAAGTTTTTTGATTTTAAAGACCGCTTTTCCCTTAGTGTTGGTTGTTGCCTTGTATGTCTTTTTGTTTACCTTTAAGAATACCTTAACTTTTTTAATCGGATTTTTGCCTGACTTCAATGTTATTGAGTATTTCTTGGTTTTCAGCTTGACCCTGAAGGTTTTCTTGGCCGCAACTATCTTGCTTAGCTTTTTAACTATCTTTTTGGGTTCTTCAGATGGTGTCTTGGAGCCGGAGCCGTTTTGATTGCTTGGAGACCTGATGCATGATGAGGTGACGTCCTCACCGTTTTCCATTACTTTTGAAGCGGTTCCGATAACCATTGATGAAAATGTCCTTGCATTTGCACCGACGTTGTTGGTGAAGTTTGAACCCCTGACCTCCACGTTTGCTCCATGGACTGCCCCTCCGGACTCACTTGCAGTGTTGTTTGCGAAATTGGAATTCTCAATCATGACTTTACCGCCATAAACACACATCACACCTCCCCTTTCACCTCCAGAATTGTTGGTGAAAGTTGATTCATATATTTCCGCACCAAGAGTGCTTACAAAGACCCCTCCATGAAGCTTGGAGGTGTTGTTTGTGAAAATGGAATTTCTGATGGAGACCTTTCCCAAATCCTTTCCGTTGGTGAAAATCGCTCCGCCATATTTCTCAACATCATTTCCGGCAAAGAGCGAAGAGGTGATGTCCACTTTTGCTGTAGTGTATATTGCTCCCCCTCCGTATGATGCATCATTGTTTGTGAACACCGAATCGCTTACGGTGATGTTTCCCTCATCTGAAAATATTGCTCCTCCCGCTTCTGCAGTGTTGTCTGTGAATCCTGAAGACTGTATGAAGACGTTTCCGGATGCAAATATTGCTGCTCCGGTTTCAGCCCAGTTTCCTGTGAAATTGGAGGCAATTATGGAAATGCCTGAGGAGCCGAAGAATATTGCTCCGCCTTCACCTATTGACCTTCCGCCCGAAAGGGTGATGTTTCTTATTGTCACGTTGTTTCCGGTTATGAAGAATATCCTTGTTCTGTTTTGGGCATTTATGCTGTGTCCGTTACCGTTGATGACGACGTTGCTTGCATCAATCCGGATGGTCTGTGTTGCAATCCAGTCCCTGTTGAGATTGACCACACCGTTGTCTTGGGTTGCATTGGCAAAAGCCATTGAGTATTCATCTTCCAGATCATTGCCGTTTCCTATAATCTTCATCAACGAGTACACCTGAAGATTGGTGTTGTTGACATAGTCTGAATTGTCGCTGCTTATGGTTCCCTGGGCATAGATTGCGCCTCCGAGATTCAGCGCCTGATTGTTGATGAATGAGGAGTCATCTACGATAACTGCCGCCTCTCCAAAGAGTGCCCCTCCATTGATTCGGGCGGTGTTGTCGATGAACTTTGAGTTATAGCATCGAATCTGATTGCATGAATAGATTGCGCCTCCGTACATGTCTGCCGAACTGTTGGTGAATGTGCAGTTTTCAAGGAAAACAGTATAAATCGACAATACCGCACCCCCATAATAGGCAGAATATCCGTTGGCCAATTTAAGATTTTTCAATGTTGTGCCGTTGACTATCTGAAAGATTCTTGCCTGTCCCCCGGCATCGATTCTATGGCCGGCACCGTCAATGGTCATCCTTTCTGGGATGATTATTCCGCCCTTAAAGTCCACATCCATGGCCTCATCATAGGAATAGTCCTTTTGCAAAGTGATTTCATCACCCGCCATCTTGATTAAGGTGTTGAGATAGGCGAATGATGCCGTTGGACTATCGTCTCCAGTAGCATTAACTGAACAGGTCCGGTTTATTGACCTGTAGTTGTTGTCTCCGGAATATATGAGTTCAACATCATACAATCCCGCATCAAGGCCATATAGAACAGCGCTTGCATTTCCCTGGAATATGGATTTCTCCAGGACTTCGCGCCCATTAACCTTGACTATGAAGACACCTGTAGCATAAATCGGCAGCTCTACACTGAATTTCGGAGTTCCGCTATTGTTCTGCTCAACGTGAAATGCGTTATCATCATCAAATGACTTCGGATTGAATCTGCATCCGAAATCCTGAACCCAGTAGACTACTCCGTTTATCCTGTATCCTGCAATTCCGACACAGTTAAAATCAGGATTAATCATGTTTCGCCTATGGCCCTGTCCGTCGTAAGGATCATTGACCTCCTTCCAGTCTTCCGTGACCTCCTCTGCAGAGGTGCCTCCAACAGCAATGTTTTCACCATGGGCCAGGAGGCCTTCAGGGAAAATAGTGAAGCATATTGTGCCGTCAGGGCGATAGTGGGAATATCTTTTATACAATTCCATTGCCCTGATTTTGGCAGTGTCTTCCAGCTCTGCATCCCTTTCCAATGGCTTGAGCCAAACTGCATCATCAGTGTTGAAGCAGGTCTTTGTGGCGTCATCTTCGTTCCATTGCCATACTCCCTCTTCGCATCTGAAGCGGTTCAAAGCGTCGTAGGCTTCGGAAGGATCCACAAATTCCCCGTTTTCATCACTCAAATCATCCTCGTCACTTAACTGCAACAAATCCTGCTGCATGTTCGAATCCTCTATCGGCAGACTTGTAGAGTCTTCAGCCAGGACGGCCGTGTCATTGACATCCTGTGAAGCTGATGCAACCCCCATGCACACAGCCAATATCAAAAGAAATATTAGAATTTTTCTAAACAATGTTAACACCATTTATTATATTTGAATGATGTAACATATATATTCCAAGTAATTTTGCGGCTATCCGAATATCTGATTTTTGACATTTTTCCATCCAGGAATTCATCAAATATTTAATAATCCTTTATAATCAATAATTCACTTTTCACGACACAATCGATAGTAATAGAAATATCAGTTTATATGTCTAATATTTTCAAAAATATTTTTTTCAAACAGGCAGGGGGTGTGTTTTCATAAAGTCACACTTCAAAAAAATTTATTATTAAAGAAATTGAAATATGATATTATAAGAATAATCGTTGGTGATTGTTAATGAATAATAGGATGGAAATTGCTCGTGAGTTTGCTAATGCTATTAAATCAGATAAAATCATTAGAATAATTTTATTTGGGTCTGTTGCTCGTGGTGATGATACAGAAGAATCAGATATTGATATTTTAATTATATCTAATGATTGGGAGCAAATTGATTCATTAATAACTGATGAGGTATTCAAAGTTGTTCTAGATACAGAAGAGCTTATATCTCCATATGTATTGTCTGAAGAACAATTTAATGAAACTAAAGATTTCAATTTCTTAACTAATGTTTTAGAGGAGGGTGTTGTAATTGGATGAAAGTGAAGCATTCATCATTAAAGCCAAAAGCAAATTAACTTCCAGCAAAGCATTATATGAAATAGGACAATATGGTGACTCTGTTGGAAGATCATACTATGCAATGTTTCTATCAGCAAAAGCATTACTTGTTAGAGATGGTTATGATGTGAGTTCCCATAGAACTTTAATAGGTATTTTTGGCAGAGAATATGTTAAAAACGGAGATTTTGATAGTAGTATTGCTAAATATCTTTCAGGCACACAATCTCTAAGAGACAATGCTGATTATGATGCTATTGATACAATTTCAAAAGAAATTGCACAAGAAAGAATAAAACAAGCTGAAAAATTCATCTCCGAAGCTGAAAGGTTATTATAATGAAAACTCTTTTTTAATTCAATGATAATCATTATTCTGTTATTTTTGGAAATGAATAATTCAGTATATAAATATCCAGTAATTAATAACTTCATGTCATAATCATAAACTTTAATCATCAACCAACACTATTTTTTTATTTTTCATTAAAATGCTTTAAATCATAAATTAAGCAATTTATGCAATTTTAAAAATTAATCATCAACCAAAGAACGTGTTAATCATCAACCCTATTTAATAACTTTATGATTCATTTTTCACAACTAATGATAGTAATAGAAATATCAGTTTATCTGCCCTCTGTTCTCCAAATCCGTTATATATTTATATATTCGTTGATAGACTTTTAGTCATGTTTTAGATGTTTTAAACAAAGGGCATGTATTTTTATGATTGTTTGAATGATATAAAACATTTTTTAGCATACAATTTTTAGGAGTTCAGGGAGAAAATGGAATACAGAAAAACAATAATCCTATTGGCGCTTGTTGTTTTTCTATTGAGCATTGCAGGTGTTAGTGCAAGTGAAATAGGGGATACTATAGCAAGTGAAAATGCAAATACAATCGAGTTATCCGCTGATAATGAGGCCATTCTGGAGACATTACATTAACCCATAAGAACTATACTTACGATAAGGGTGAAACCATTACTATCAGTGAGGACAATAAAGTCATTGATGGTAACGGTGCAGTCATTGACATGAACGGATCAACAATCAGGGCATTTCATGTTAATGCTTCCG
>CADBHR010000055.1 GCA_902794475.1 uncultured Methanobrevibacter sp.
AGTGTAGCTATTTACTCTGATGCAGACAAAACATCTCTTTATACAAATTATGCTGATGAAAGTTATCCATTAGGAAACCCTTCACCTGCAAAATCCTACTTAAATATAGAAAAAATTATGGATATTGCAATCGAATCCGGAGCGGATGCAATACACCCAGGTTACGGATTTTTAGCTGAAAATCCTAAATTCGGTGAAGAATGTGAAAAAAATGGAATAAAATTAATTGGACCAAGCGGAGAAGTAATCAACAATATGGGGGACAAAATCACATCAAAAGCCCTCATGAAAAAAGCTGGAGTTCCTGTTATTGAAGGTACCCCTGAAGGAGTAACCGACATTGAAGAAGCTAAAGAGATAGCCAGTCAAATCGGATATCCTGTTATTGTAAAAGCTTCTGCAGGAGGAGGTGGAATTGGTATGCGTGCAGTCTATAAAGAAGAGGAACTTGTACAGGCAATCGAATCCACACAATCCGTAGCGTCAACCAACTTCGGTGATTCCACAGTATTCATTGAAAAATATCTTGAAAAACCAAGACACATCGAATTCCAAATTTTGGCTGATGAACATGGTAACGTGATTCATGTAGGAGACAGGGAATGTTCCATTCAAAGAAGACACCAAAAGCTCCTTGAAGAAGCTCCTTCACCAATCATGACTGAAGAGTTAAGGGAACAGATGGGAGGAAGTGCAGTAAAAGCTGCAGAATACATCGGATACAAAAGTGCAGGAACCGTTGAATTCCTATATGACAATGGAAATTATTACTTCCTTGAAATGAACACACGTATCCAAGTAGAACATCCAATTACTGAATTGGTTACAAATACCGATTTGATTAAAGAGCAGATTAAAATTGCAAACGGTGACGAATTAACCTACAGTCAGGACGACATTAAAGTAACCGGCCACGCAATTGAATGCCGTATCAATGCAGAAGATCCACTTAACGACTTTTCACCTAACCCTGGTAAAATTACAGGGTACAGATCCCCAGGAGGACCAGGTGTACGTTTAGACAGTGGAGTTTATATGAATTATACAATTCCAACATTTTACGATTCAATGATTTCCAAATTAATCACTTATGGTAGAAGCAGAAATGATGCAATAAACAAAATGAAAAGGGCATTAAGTGAATACATCATTTTAGGTGTTAAAACCACCATTCCATTCCATAAAGCAGTATTGAGAAATCCTAACTTTATTTCCGGAGATTTAAATACACATTTCATTGATACTTACAAGCAAAGTATTGATGAGGAAATGGTTAATGTCATAGCGGAAGACTTAGAATATGTGAATAAATTAAAATCCACATTCATGCCTGCCAAAAAGATAGCTGCAATTTCCGCTGCAATGGGATCTTACCTAACTATCTCAAAACAACAATCAGAGGAAGATGAATAAGTTTTCCTTGGGGCCTGTTAATGAAAGATGAAATCCTGAAATTATTAAATGAAGAAGGAAATCTTTCTGGTGAAATCGATGATGCAAACATCAATGATTTTGCAAGATTAATTGAAGACATTGGCAAAAAGAAAACAGAACACATAAAATCCTCTGAAATCACAAAAGAGTTGAACACGAAATATGTTGGAAAGAATCTATATATCTACAAGGAAGTAGGTTCAACAAATACCGTTGCTAAATTCCTGTCTAGAAATGGTATTAAAAACGGCAGTGTAGTGATTGCCGAAAAACAAACATCCGGAAGAGGAAGGTCTGGAAAATCATGGGAATCTCCATTGGGCGGAGTATGGTTATCAATCATATTGGAGCCTGATGTAGATTACTCCAAAATTCCTCTTATAACATTGGCAACAGGTGTTGCAGTTGCAAAAACCCTTGAAAAAATCGGTGCTGAAAATCCCGAAATCAAATGGCCGAATGACATTATGATAAATGGCAAAAAGGTTTGCGGAATTTTAACCGAATCAGTTACTAATTTTAATATAATCGAAAATGTCATTGTTGGCGTGGGCATTGACGCCAATTTAAATATTGAAGATTTTCCTAAGGAACTGCAAAACATAACAACCACCCTTGAAAAAGAACTTGATGGGAAAGTGGATGAAAATCTTTTAATAAAAACATTTTTAGAAGAATTTGAAGAAATCAGCGAATTATTCAACCACGAATGCTATGAAGCAATATTGAAGGAATGGAGAAACCGCTCTTACACAATCGGCAAAACTGTAGAGATAAGAAAACCATTCAATGAATATTATGAGGCATATGCAATAGGCATCTCAAAAGAAGGGTCATTAATTGTTGAAAAAACTGATGGAACTCTGGAAAAAGTAATTTCCGGAGAATGCATAATAAAAAATTAGAAACAAATGTTATACACCTGCATAACATTTAAAACATCATCAAAATATTATTTTTTTACATTCATCTTCATTTGGAATGGCACTTATTAACTCATCAAATGAAGAGAAGATTTTTTCGGACAAATCATCCAAATCCAAATTGAATGCATCGCTGGTTGACAAGTCAAATCTTATTGTAGCTGATGCACCAGGCATTCCCACAGCAGGAATGGTAATTATTCCATGATTTCTAAGTAAAAGCATTGAAAATACAAAAGCCAAATCATTATCTGACAAATCATGGTCAATATCAATCTCTTTTGTCAAATCTTCAGGAGTAATCATGACTCCAGTTGGGGTCTTTTGTATATGATTGAACTTTTCTTTCAATAAATCAAATAGCTGATCTTTTCTTTCGAAGCTATTAACAAGATTATCCTTATTGAAATTCTTTATTCCATTCACCATCGCAAGCACTGCAGGAGGTTGGGCTTCAAGACCAAACTGATTGACTTTGACTTTAATTTCATCAATCAGATCCCTGCTGCCTGCCATCAGTCCACCTCTTGGACCCGGCATTAACTTATCAGTACTTGTAATCGCAATATCTGCACCCAAATCACAAGCTTTTGGCTGGTTAAATACAACGGTTCTGAGCCTTGCACCGGATGCGTCATCAACCATTACCGGAATATTCCTTTCATGAGCCATTTCAATTACGGCTTTGAATTCATCCTCGTCAATCACCTTATGGTCCATTGTAGAACCGGTAACTATAACCAATGACGTATTATCCGGTATTGTGAACTCATCAAAAACATCAGTTTCAAAGTAATTCGCTTCAACCAAATTACAGCTGCGAGGTATTGAAGGATGGGCAGGTAATTTTGCAAGATAATGTACAACATTTGAATCTTTTTCGACCAATGTCAATATAGTGGCCAAGATTCCTGAAGAGGTCCTGTTTAATGGCAGAACCTTTTCACCACCCATATGTTCGATTCCAACTTCCTGAAGGGCATCCTCAAAAATAGCTGGCCCGACATAGGTTTCCAATAGACTCAATTCTGAAGGGCTTGCAATAAATCCTCCAGACAACCCTGTCAAGTCAAATAAAAATTCGCGCCCTTTATTTTCAACTATATCCTTGATGATTGACAGGGCATTTTCTCTTTTTTTAACTTCATCTAAAGAATTATTAACTATCATCTAATCAGAATCGTCTAATTGTAATTTGTAATCTTCAAAGAATTCAATAATGGATTTCAATTGTTTTTCAGTAATATCAATAGAAGTATATTCCTCATCTTCTGGAATTTGATAATAATATTCAGCAAATAAGACTTTACCTTCAGGACTTGTAAAAATAGTTATTCCATCTGTAAGCTTATCAGGATTCTTATTTTGGAATTCTATTTCAAAAGAAGTTCCAAATTTTTGAGAAAACTTCTCCTTTTCTTCAGGTTCCCTATTACTTTTTCTAATTTTTGCCATTCTTGATTTAAATTTTTTTTCTGCAACTTCGTTAATATCAGCCATAAATACACTTCCTCATAATTATGTCATGCAAATAATAATAATTTAAAATATACTATAAACTAATCTCATATATAAGCATTATTATTCAAAATTTCCTAATCATATAAACTATTGCCATGACTATCCATAGCAACTATAAGCGGTCCAAAATCCTTAACTTTTAAATTCCACATTGCTTCAGGCATTCCCAAGTCCAGCCAATTAACACTCTCGATCTTTTCAACAGCATCAACATACAATGCGGCACATCCTCCGGTAGCTACCACATATAATGCATTATTGCGAATTAAGGCTTCACGCACAGTATCATCCATTCCACCTTTGCCTATTACAATTTTCGGACCCATATCCAAAACATCACTTTGGTAAGGGTTCATCCTCATTGAAGTGGTTGGTCCGATAGCTACCATCTGATAATCATCATCCTTTTTAGTTATTATTGGTCCTGCATGGAAAAGCACAGCACCTTCAATATCTAATGGAGCACCCTGTTCAATGAGGCGTTTATGCGCCTGATCTCTTGCAGTCAATATATTTCCAGTCAAATAGACTACATCACCAGCATTCAATTCATCCAAGTTTTCGTCTTTTATTGGGACATTCAATCTTTTTTCCATATATCCACCCTAAAATTAATAATAATCTTTTTATTAAGAAAGTAATAAAATATAACTATAAATATATAAAATTTTTAGATTTAATAAATTTAATGGCTAAAAATTATCTCGAGGAAAAATATGTCAAGCATGAGCAGCGTAGCAGGTTTATCAAAATATATTAAAACCCTACCAAAAACTGAATATACCATAATCGGAATGATAATAATAAGTTTTTTAATTGGTAGCACCTTTTATATTATCGATTTATCACCTGGCCAAGGAATCATTCAAGATTTCATTTATGGAGGATTATTTGGTTTCATAGTTCTTGGCATTAGTTCCATAATGAGTGGAGCCCTAAACCAGCAGGTCATAAGTAGTTTTCATGGGATTAACTTGAAAATCAAACATTCCATGTTTTTATCTGGCCTTTCGATGACCATTTTAGGAATTATTGTACTTTTGGGATGCATAATTTCTAGACTCATCAACGTGGACATATTTGTAAATTCAATGATATTCGCCTGTGTTTTGATATATGGTTTCAATACGTTGGTATTCTGGGCAACATCCAAAGTCAGATTTTCTGTAGCTGCCTTAACTGGATTTATTCAGCCTGTGCTAATCATAGCAATGTATATATCAATATCATTTTTATTTATTGATACAAGCTTTATGGGACCTGCAATATTCCAGATTATCCTTAAGGCATTTGTTGCTTCAATAATATTTGTTATCGCAATTTATGCATTCATCACAGTTATTGCTTCCCCATTCAAGAAAAATCTGGGAATAGGAGTATTGGATTTATTAAGTCTATTTATTGCTCACATGAATGAAGGATCAAACTCCCTTGAGGGATTGTTTGAAAATATGAGCGAAGCTATTGACACTATTGTTACATTCGTTAGTTTTAAAACTGAAAATGGAATTAAAGCATTATTCATATCCCCTTCCGTGCATCCGGGACCTTTAGGTGATTTAGGAGGTTCCAATATGCCGACAATACTCGCAAACAAGTTCGATTTCTTCACCATGGTTGCACATGGTCCGTCAACACATGACTTTAACCCAATTGCAGTGAATGAAATTAATAAAATAGAAAACTCCATTAAAAAGGGTCTTGAAAGGATAGAATATTCAGACAAGGCAAGTAAATTTGTGAGATACAACTCTCAAAAAGCAAATATCGGAGTTCAATTTTTCAATGAAGGAATGGTTATACTGTCCACTTTTGCTCCTGAAGCCGTTGATGATATCGAATTTGGTGTTGGACTTACAATGATGGCCCAAAGCAGGAACCACTGTGATGTTCAGGATTCCATAATTGTTGATTGTCATAATTCATTTACTCCAGAAAGCGGAGAAGTGCTTCCGGGAAATGCAGAAGTCTTCCAACTGATTGATGTTATCGATTCAATCGATCCGAAAGAAGAAAAATACGGTATAAAAATTGGATGCCATGCAGACAACATGGATGACCTTGACAAGAATGATGGAGTCGGCGAAAGCGGTATAAAAACCATGATTGTTGAAGTTGGTGGACAAAGGACAGTATATATGCTATTTGACGCTAACAATATGGAAAAAGGATTTAGGCAAGAAATCATTGATGCAGTAAGTGATTTGGAAATCGATGAAATTGAAGTGATGACAACAGATACACATACAGTGAATACCATTTCAAGAGGATATAACCCAATTGGAATAGTAAAAAGAAATGAAATTATAGAATATGCTAGAACCAGCATAATTGAAGCAATTAAAGATTTAGAAAAAGTAGAAGTTGGAACTGGAACCAATAAAATAAAGAATCTTAACACATTCGGCCCTAAAAATTCAACAGAATTGATTTCAACAATCAGTTCCGTTGTGGCTGTGAGCAAGATTATAGCTCCAGTTTTGTTGATCACATCATTATTTATCTCATTTTTATGGATTTTCTTTGGCGGTTTATAAGTACATTACAAATAAAGTGAATGAAATAACCCATGTAAAGAAGAAAGGAGCTATTCCGTCCCATAACCATTGGCTAAATCCGGAGATTTCTTCTCCTGCAATTTTTTGGGCAACCTGGCCAACGAAATATAATATTATTACAGCAACGAAAAATGCAAATACATCATTTTTAAATCCGAACCAACCTACAGTCAAGGCGGTGGAAATTAACGCTGCAACAAGACCTGCAACAATATGAATACTTGTAACTTGAATAGTAGTGTCCATTTATATCCTCCATTAAATTAAATATATTAATATAATTTTAGTGATTATAATATATTAAAGTATTGATTAAAAAGGTGTTTTATAATGAAGTCCATGTCCAATGTTGACATTTTTACAATAAGCAATGAACTGAATAATTTGTTAAGTGGAGCCCGAGTCGATAAATCATTTCAACCGACACAGGATATAGTCGTTATGAGATTTCATGTTCCCGGAACCGGAAGGGTCGACTTGGTGATGCAATGCGGGTCCAGAATACATACAAGCCAGTATCCGCTTGAAAATCCGACAACTCCACCATCATTCCCTATGCTTTTAAGAAAAAGGGTAAAGGGAGCTCATGTTGAAAGTATCAAACAACATAACTTTGATCGTGTAGTCGAGATAAAAGTCAAAAAGGACAAATACTACACAATAATTGTTGAATTGTTCGATAAAGGAAATATAATTCTATTGGATGATGAAAATAATATCATTCTACCCCTTAAAAGGAAACGCTTAAGCAATAGGGACATCAGCTCTAAAATTGAATATGCATTTCCGGAAGAGAGAGGAATCAACCCTATGACCATCACGGAAAGCGAATTCAAAGAAGTCTTCAGCGATTCTGAAAGTGATGTTGTAAGAACTCTTGCAAGAAATGGGCTCGGAAGCCTATACGCTGAAGAGGTTATCAAAAGAGCCAATGAAATAACCGAACTTGATAAGAACACTCATAATGAAGAGTTAACAGAAAAGCAAATAGAAGGATTGTATTTAGGATTCAAGGATTTATTCGATAATTTAACCGAAGGCAAAATCAAACCTCAAATTGTCAAGAATGAATCCAAAGAAGATGTGGTTGCACTGGATTTAATCAATTATGAAAATTTTGAAAAAACATACTTTGAAAGTTTTAATGAAGCATGTGATGAATTTTATTCCAAAAAGGTCAACACAAGCATAAAAAACACCAAGGAGTCAGCCTGGAATAAAAAGGTAAACAAGTTTGAAAAAAGATTACGTTTACAACAAGAAACACTTGATAATTTTTACAAGACAATCGAAGATAGTCAACATAAAGGAGAGGTTATCTATTCTAATTACCCGACCATCGAAAATATAGTAAATGTTGTAAACCAAGCAAGGAGTAACAACTACTCTTTTAAAGATATTGGAAAAACATTGAAAAAAGCCAAAAAGGAAGGGATGGCCGAAGCACAAATCTATGAATCCATAGATAAAATGGGCGTTTTAACATTAAAGATCGACAATACAACATTAAATATTGATCCAAAGTTAACGATACCTGAAAATGCTGAAAACTATTATGAAAAAGCTAAAAAAGCCAAAAGAAAAACAAAAGGGGCGCAAATAGCTATTGAAAATACTAAAAAACAGCTTGAAGACATCAAAGCCAAAAAGGATGTGGCAATGGAAAATATAGCAGTGCCTAAAAAGAGAGTAAAGAAAAATCTGAAATGGTATGAAAAATTAAGATGGTTCCTGAGCTCTGACGGACATCTGGTCATTGGAGGAAGGGATGCCAACAGCAATGAAAGCGTCGTGAAGAAATATCTGGAACCAAATGACATCTACTTGCATGCAGACATACATGGAGCATCATCAACTGCCATAAAATTAAACGGCGATGAATTAAATGACGATCTCCTTAAAGAATCCGGTGAGTTTGCAGCATCATTTTCATCTGCTTGGTCAATGGGCTTCACATCTCAAGACGTCTTTTGGGTCAATCCGGACCAGGTTACAAAAACCCCAGAATCAGGAGAGTTTCTAGCTAAAGGGTCATTCGTCATAAGAGGCCATAGAAATTACATAAGAGGAGCAAGGGTAAAATTGGCTATTGGAATAGTTGATTATGAAGGAAAAAGAATAATGGCCGGCCCAATAGAAGCTTTAGAAAAATATTGCGACAATTATGTTGTAATAAAACCTGGATTTACCAAAAAAGAAGCAATAGCCAAAAAAATCATACACAAAATTAATGAAGATGATCTATTAACTCTCGATGACATTATCAGGGTATTGCCATCCGGAAAATGCGACATCGATGAAGAGTATCATCAAAGAAAAAAATATGAAAAAAGTTAATCCTGATAATCTTCAGGATTAAATTCAAAATATTCGTTAGGGTTCATTACCACAACATCAATGTTAGGGTTGAACTGACTTACAAAATTAGCAAAGATTGCCGGGTCTTGTTCTATAGGTGGAAATGTGTTGTAATGCATTGGAATGACTGCTTTTGGATTCATCCACATTGTACCCAGAGCCGCTTCAAAAGGACCCATTGTAAATTTATCACCAATAGGAACCATCACAACATCAGGCTTATAGATTGCACCGATGATATCCTTCATATCACCAAATAATCCAGTATCGAATATGAAAGAACCACCGATATTGACACTGATGTTTCTAATACCCTGTTGGGCTAAAAAGAGTGAAATTTCATGGATACAGGCAATAGGTGCATTAGTACTGTTGGATATTTCTAATGCATCACCGAAGTGGTCTGAATGTCCATGAGTAAGTAAAATAATATCAGGATTTAATTCCTCTACGGGAACTTCACATGTGGGATTATTGCTAATGAAGGGATCG
>CADBHR010000056.1 GCA_902794475.1 uncultured Methanobrevibacter sp.
TTTTTAACTTTAACCTTCTTGAGAGTTAATTTAATAACATCTTTTGTTACTTTAAATGTAACTGATTTTTCAGAAGAGTTAAACATGTCATTGCCTGCATTTATTATTGTTTTTGGCATTTTTGTCAGTATTTGATTTTTCA
The DNA here is from genome assembly GCA_902794475.1 of uncultured Methanobrevibacter sp. Taxonomy (GTDB): domain Archaea; phylum Methanobacteriota; class Methanobacteria; order Methanobacteriales; family Methanobacteriaceae; genus Methanocatella. The sequence goes on from CADBHR010000056.1 coordinate 143, forward strand.
TATCATGATTGTTTGAGTACCTAATTTGCTTAAATTTTAAATATCACTTAATTTAATATTAATAATAAAATTAAATTGAAGTGGTAACATGAGTGATGAGAAAATCAATTCTGTAGAAGAAATAGTTATTGTGGTGCCTGAGGAAGCTATTAATGATGGAGAGTTGGAAATAGATTTGGATGAACTTGGAATTGATGTTGAAGAATTAGGTGAAGATGTTAATATCGTCATTCAGGTTGAAGGTGCAGAAGACCTGGAAGATGATTTAGTTGATGACAACGATGAGGATTTCATAGAAGAGCCTAACGAATGGTATTTTGATGATGATCCATATGGTGTAGTCTATTATGAATTTGTAGATGATGATGAGGAATAGCTCATGACTAAGGAAGTTCCATATTATACCATTGATGAAGAGGGCAATTCTGAAGTTGTAACTGCCAATGCTGAAGCATACATCGATGACAATGATTTGAAGGATTTATTGATTGAATTGTTGGGCGATGACGTTTCAGATGAAGAGATTCAAAGGATTCTTGATGCAGCATCGAATGAGAATATGAGCGAAGAGGAATTCGACAAGTTGGTGGATGAATTCATTTTAAAAAACAAAAGTTAATTTTCTAAATTTTGCCCATAAAATAAAACATTTATATATAATGAAAAAGTAATATTTTATTATCATTATTCTTTAAGGCTCTTTTTTGCTCTCAAAAATCAGGCTATTATTTTCTTGCAGATGGTCTGATTGAAAAGAGACTTGAAGACAGCGATTACTTATATTATTAATTATATTTATTAGGTGAAATAATGGCAATTTCTCAAGGAAAATCAACTAGGAGTCCATCTGGTGCAAGAAATGTTGCAAACCGTGGAAAAAGAAAATCTGAATTAGGAAGAGATCCTGCAGAAACTAGATTAGACGAAAAAAAATTAAGAAAAATCAGAACCCGTGGCGGTAACGAAAAACTCAGATTAGCTACAGGTAACAAAATCAACGTCACTGACGCTAACGGTAACACCAAAGTTGTAGATATTCTCGGTGTAATCGAAAACTCTGCTAACCCTAACTACGTTAGAAGGAACATCATTACCAAAGGTGCTATTGTAGAAACCCCTGAAGGTAATGCTAAAGTAACATCCAGACCTGGTCAAGACGGTGTTATTAACGGAATTTAAATTCTCTTTTTTTTTCAACAATTTTTTCATAATTTTATATACTTGTTTTTACATATATCATATCATTAGTTATATTTTTTAATTAGGAGATAAAATGTCAGACGATAAAATCAATATGAATCATGGTGCTGGTGGAGAAGTAATGGCCAATCTGATTGCCAGCACTGTTTTGGATAATATCACTAAAAAAAGCGTGAATGGTGGTATTAGCTTGGATGACTTGGATGATGGCGCATCAATTCCATTGGGGGATTATGAAATTGTCATGACCACTGACGGTCATACTATTGATCCTCTGTTTTTCCCCGGTGGTGACATAGGCAGAATTTCAGCAGCAGGAACAATCAATGATGTTTCTGTAATGGGTGCTCGTCCATTAGCCATTTCCAATGCAATCATCATGCAGGAGGGCTTTCCAATTGAAGATTTGGATAAAATCATGAAATCTTTAAATGAAGCCTGTGAGGAAGTTGATGTTGCAGTCATTACCGGAGATACCAAAGTAATGCCTCAGGACAAACTTGATGGCATTGTCATGGTTACTACAGGTATTGGGATAGCTAAAAAAGATGAAGTTGTCCGTGATTCCGGTTTGCAGGTTGGTGATAAAATCATCGTTACCGGCAGTTTGGGAGATCATGGAATGAGTCTGATGTCATTCCGTGAAGGATTTGGTTTTGACACTGATTTGAAATCAGATGTGGCTCCTATGTGGAATATAATTAAAAGAGCTTTAGAAATTGGAGGAGTTACTGCAATGAAAGACCCGACCCGTGGCGGTTTTGCTAATGCCATTAATGAGATGGCTTCAAAAGCGGAAGTGGGTGTTGTGCTTGAACAAGAAGCGATACCTATTAAAGAGGAAGTTCATGCAGTATCTGAAATGTTAGGCATTGATCCGTTTGAAGTAGCTAATGAGGGAAAGGTTGTCATGGGAGTTAAAGCCGATAAGGCTGAAGAAATCCTTGAAGCAATTAAAGGCGAAAAATATGGTGAAAATGCAGCAATTATTGGTGAAGTTGTTGAAGGGGATTATGTTGTTGTCAACACTCCGATAGGTGGTGAAAGAATCCTTGAAGCGCCAATAGCCGATCCGGTTCCTAGAGTTTGCTGAGGTGATAAAAATGGCTACAATATTTACAAGAAGGGTTATTGCATATGTGCTTGATTTCCTTGTAGTTTCAGCGATAATGTGGATTCTATCATTTTTCTTATTTTACATATTAGGGCCAAAAAATGTTTATTCTGTTTATCAATTTTTGCCTTGGATAATTGCAATCTTTGGATTTGTATACTTTGTGTTTTGCGAAAAAGTTTTTGGGGCAAGTGTAGGCAAGGCAATTATGAGATTAGAGGTCCGTTCAAAGAATGGTGCCAGAATTTCTGGGTTACAGGCTATTATACGTAATTTGACCAAAATCTTTTGGGTTCCTATAATTTTCGATTGGCTCGCCGGTAAATTTTTGAAGACTGATAGGATATTGAATAATATTACAAGAACTACTGTTGTTAATGACTATTCTTAATTGATGGATAATATTTATGATAAAGAAAGTTCAAGTGCTTTGGTATTTAAATAAGGAAGATTTAGAGAACTATTGCATAGATTTTAAGGAATATAAATCGCATAAGCTGGAAGGCTATGAGATTGTTGATGTTGATGAGGATTTAATCTATGATTTGTGCGACAGGGATCCTGATAGGCTAGAGCCGTTAGGCTATTTCAAAAATATTAAAGAGCTTGAAAACTATTTGGCGGATACAATCACTAACAATGAATTTGAATTGGATTTAGATTCTCCTGAACTTAAAAATAAAATCCAGAATGCTGTTGATTCTATTGAGTTTTCCGGTGAGGACTACTACATCTCAATTGGTGAAGGCATAGGCAATGACGGTACCAGGATATCAAGCTGGTATGATTCACTTAGAAAAGAGTATAACAGTTCTTCAAAAGATAATGTTTGGGTTTTGGCGGTTACGGGTTATGATCCTTATGACCTGTCATTGACCGGCAGGACTTTATCTTATGTTCTTTCTGATATTTTAAATGTAACTGAAGCTTCACTGGACAATCTTATACCAAATAAGGGCAGAATTAGTATTGAAGAGTGGAATGAAATTTTAGACAAGGTTTATAAGAAAAATAAAATTTATTTGGGTTTAAATAGAGTTGTTTAGCTAATTTAACCCCTTTTTAAATTCGCTTGGTTCAAAATATGACATTTTGGCCAAGTTGTTGTCCAGCAATTCTTTGTTAATGTTTGTGTCATTAGTGTAGACTACGGCTAATGTACGATCGTACTTGTCCTTTGGCTGTTTGTCATCGATATCAAGATATACTGTTTTTCCAAGACATTTTTCGCTGACAAAGTTTTTAGCTTGGTTAAAAGAAGGGCCTTCCTTAATTACGTCAACCTGAGTTAGTTGAACCCTACCAACACCGTAAACCTGAATTGTGTTTCCGTCAATCACTTCAAGGCATTTTCCCGCATTTTCATAATGGACGGTCTTGTTGCCAATAGTTAATGTTCCGGTCTGATTGAGCTCTGTGTTGGTATCATTTAAAAACACATTGGCTAATGTGAGGGCGGAAGTTATTATAAATATGGCCAATAGGATTATTGAAATCGTTTTTTTGTTCATTTTGAATGCTCACATTCATTTTTAAATCTGCATGGTCTGCATTTTTTCGGATTTTTAGTTGCCTTAAACGGTTTTGTCCCGTCAAACAGTCCCAGCATTCTGTCAATTGTGAATCTGATTTGCTTTTCAATGTCTGGGGTGAACACTTCAATCCAAAAGAGATTTTCTGTGCCTCTTTCTCTAAGGGCCGCTTTAATTTTCCTGTCGTCACAGGTCATGTCTTTGAATGCAAGACAATATGCCCTGACCTGGTTCATTGTTGATTCGTAAGGTGTTCTTCCAGGCTTGTCGTCAATTATCACTATTTCATCGGGTCTCATCCATATTTCATCAATATATCCTCTGATACCGTAATCGGGTGCCACTACAAAGACTTCTCTTGACATTGACGCTTCTTCTTTTGATGCTTCAACTGCATCCTCGAATTTTGCGGGTGTTGAGTCCTGTTTGAAAATATCCTCCAGTTCCTGATGAATCTGGCTTCCCTGTGTCATCGCTTTTGTAGGCTGTGTTTCGATGCCCTTTACATTCTCGAGATATAGCTGGTATTCGCAATATCCCTGTTGATTTAGCCAGCTTATGGGGAAATTGTTTTTACCATCGATTATTTTAAGTCCCTTTATTGAAGGATGGTCTTTAAATTCATATGTTTTATCATATTCGTTAATGTTTTTTTGTTGCATATTTCTCTTTTTGTCGGCGATGGTATAAATTAATTAACTTTAAAAGTTAAAGGTATAACTCATGCATTATGTATCATCAAAAAGCATTCTGTCAAAAAACAATGGGATGAACCTCTACCGTGGATGTAGTCATGGCTGCATATATTGTGATTCAAGAAGTGAAATCTATGGCATGGACCACAAATTCGAAGATATTGAGGTAAAAGAGAATTCCCTTGAACTGCTCAAAGGGGAACTGCTTAAAAGGCAGCCTTCAATGATTGGAACAGGTGCCATGACAGACCCTTATGTTCCACTTGAAAAAAGATTGGAATATGTCAGAAGGGCCCTGAAATTAATTCACAGGTATGGATTCGGATTTACCTGCATTACAAAGTCCGATTTGATTTTAAGGGATTTGGATCTGCTTAAGAAAATCAATGAAAAGTCAAGGGCGGTGGTCCAGATGACCCTAACGACTGCTGATGATGAACTGTGCAGGATAATCGAGCCTAATGTTTGTCCCACCTCCAGGCGGGTTGAGGTATTGGAAACATTAAGGGAGGAGGGCATTCCTACAGTTGTGTGGCTATGCCCCATTTTGCCATACATTAATGACACTGAAGATAATATCAATTCCATTCTGGATTATTGCATTGAAAGCGATGTCCATGGAATATTTTGCTTCCAGATGGGACTTACATTAAGAAAGGGCAACAGGGAATATTTTTACGAAAATTTGGATAAGCATTTTCCGGGATTAAAGGAAACATACATTGAAGAGTTCGGCAATGATTACGAAATCCCATCTCCAAACAATGCCCAATTAATGAGAATTTTTAAAAGGAGAACCCGCAAACATGGAATATTAAATGAATTTGGGGAAATATTTAGGTATTTGCATGACTTCCCTTCCAAATCGGTCCAGTCCAAGTTAATCTAAATGGTTAAATAACTTGTTTTTTATATAATTAAATAATGAATTTCGATGAATTGAGCATATCCGATGATATCAAAAGGGCAATTGATGAAATGGGGTTTGAAAAGTTAACCCCAATTCAGGAATCCGCAATACCTGAAGCTTTAAATGGTAATGATTTGATTGGTCAGGCACAGACTGGCTCTGGAAAGACACTTGCATTTGCAGTGCCGGTTCTTGATAAAATCTTCATTCCCGACAGGTCTCCCCAGGCAATTATCCTATGTCCAACCAGAGAACTGTGTATGCAGGTGGCGTCCGAATTTGAAAAGGCAGGCAATAAAATTAAAAAATTAAAGGTGCTTGCGGTTTATGGTGGCCAACCCATCGGCAAGCAGACAAGAGTGCTTAAAAAGGGTGTTCATGTTGTTGTTGGAACTCCAGGACGTGTAATTGATCATATCGAACGTGGAAACCTTGAGCTGATAGGCATTGAAAGCGTTGTTTTGGATGAAGCGGATGAAATGCTGGAAATGGGTTTCAGGGAAGATATAGAAACAATTTTGGCCAATACGCCTCATCAAAGGCAGACTCTACTTTTTTCAGCCACAATTCCTCAGGAGATTCGAAATATTGCTCAAAAATATCAGAAAAATCCAAAATTTATAAAGATATCTGATAAAAGAAAGAACATTCCAAGGATAACCCAATATGCTTTCAAATGTGATATAAAAGATAAGTTCAATGGATTGACCAGATTGCTTGAAGCTTATGATGTGAAGTTGGCACTGGTATTCTGCAATACCAAAAAGAGTGTTAATTTTGTAAAAAAGCATTTGAAGAATGATTTCAAGGCAGACAGTATTCATGGGGACATGACTCAGCAGGCAAGGGATAAGGTAATGAACAAATTCAGAAACGGAAACATAAACATACTGGTTGCAACCGATGTGGCTGCCCGTGGTTTGGATATTGACAATGTTGATGTTATTATCAATTATGATGTTCCCCAAAACATAGATGATTATATTCACAGAATCGGAAGAACCGCAAGGGCGGGCAAAAAGGGATTTGCATTCACATTGGTTTCAAAGGATGAAATTGCAAGATTCAACAATATCAGAAAGGCAAACAATGTTAAAATCATCGAAAAGGAGTTTCCCACGCTTGGGGAAATAGAGACCATTAAAACTAAAAAGTTGCTGAATGATGCTAAATCATTAATTAGTGATGATAAGTTGGATAAATATAAAAAAATGGTTAATAATGCAGAATGCGATAATTTGGAATTGGCATCAGCATTATTAAAGATGTTAATGGAAAAGTGATTATTTTCCACCATCGATAATGTTATATTTTATTTTTTCGTTTTCAAGTTCGCGTGTAAATGCTTTGCTCATGTCTCCTACACATATTGCAAGAACATTCAATCCTTTGCGGGCAGCATTTGCAGTTGCTTGAGGGGCAGCATATTCTATATCAATGTTTAAGCCGAGTTTTTTAACAATGGCTCTTGAGACAGTACCTGCAACAGCAATCTTGTCTATCTCTTCACCGCTGTTTGTTCCTTTTTCATAGACATTTTTAATCAAGTCCAGGTCACTGGCTTTAGATCCGCCGTCTTTGATTGTAGGAACATTAATCACGGTAACTTCGCCCACATTCATGTCAATTATTCCTGTGAGGTTGGTCAGCGCTACGTCCATGTTCTCTTCGGCATCTTCAAGAACGACACCTGTTGCATTTTCCTCTTTTTTATGAGCATATAGAACTCCGTCTTCCATATATAAACCGACAATATCGTCCTTTTCTAAATTTTCCTTTGCAATTGCGGGCCATATTGTTTTATAATGGTTCATAGTTTCTAAAACAGAGTCACTGTATTTTCTTAAGCTTATTGCATCCTTTTTAACTTTGTCAATACCACTTTGAGTGATTTTGTATGGTGACCTTCCATCCTTGGAAGTTATATATCCTAATTCGATTAATGTTTTGATATTTTCGGAAACAGCCTGTATTGTAATATCCAATTTTTCAGCCAAATCTTTTTGTTTGAGGTGAGGGTCTTGTTTTGATATTTCACTTAAAATTTGGAAATGTGTTAACGCACCTCTTTTTTTAAAAGCCTTCATTTTTCATTCCTCAATTGTAATTGATTAATTAGTATTTTTATCTTTACTAGTATATATACTAATTTGTTAGTTGGCCTTCAAGTTCATTATTGAATCGTTCAAAAAATTCTTCTTTTTTGTCAATAGGTATATAAGCCCCGCAGGCCATTGAGTGTCCGCCACCGGTTCCACCAACTTCGGCTGAAACCTTACGAATCATATTTCCAAAATGAATTCCATCATAGGATAGGAGTCTGGAACATCTTAATGAGATTTTAAGGCCTTCATCATCGGTTTGAGTATATCCTATAACGGGTTTTTTCCAATTGCAGTATCCTAGTATCATTCCGGTGATGGTACCAACGATTTCAGGTTTAATGCCGGTTCCATCAAAATATTGTAAGTTTTCTAACTCAATTATATTTGATTGTTCACCATCACTAACTTTTTCTATTGATTGTGCCAAGTTGCGTCGGTGGTCTCTGCTGATGCTTTCAAGCTCATCCAATGCTGAACATCTGTCACCTTTAAGAACTTCCATGGCCACTTTTTCTTCATGATTTCTTCCACAGGCGTTCATGGCTGTTGAAAACTCGGATCCGTCTCTTAAAAAGCTATGTTCATCTTCCTTGATGAATGTATAAGAATCTCCAATAATCAGTTGGGGAATATATTTGACATATCTTCCCGGAACCACCTGGGATATCATTCCTGAAAGGCGCTGGTAAAGCTTGCCTTTCTCTTCCATTGTCAGTTCGTTCAAGGTTTTTCTATGATGCTTTTCATCAATTTCAAGTTCTTCAAGAATAGCCATCGTTTCGGCAGTATTGTTTGTTATTGGAAGCTTAACATCGTTGAAATAGGAAAGTGCCACAAATAATGGGCGAGTATTTCTTCCATAAATGTTGATGTCGCTTTTGGTAACTTCAAGGTATCCTCCATCAATCGCATCCTGCTGAATGATTTCATTCAATCCTTCAAAGTGTCCGCTTTTTGTATTTTGCATATCTCCAATGGCAGACAACACTCCAATCCAGCTTAAGTCAGTATATCCAAATTCTTTTGAAAGAAAATAGCATAATCCTCCCCCGCAAACGTAGTATGAGCCGTCGATGCCGTGATGATGGGGATTTATTTCCAGATAAGTGTAGTCCTTGCCATTCTTATAGTCAAGATCCCTTAAAGGAGGGTGGTGGTCTAGAATTATAATCTTTTGACCTTTCTTTGCTTTGGTATCAATCAGCTGGCCTGAACCCAAATCGGAAAAAATTGTCAGTTCATGGTCCAAATCAAGATTGTCCAAAACATCCAGGTTTACGAATTCAATTTCGTGTTCTTTATTTTCTCTGTCTAGTATGGTTGATAGTATTGCGCCTGAACAGATTCCGTCACAGTCGATGTGTGAATAGATTTTGATGTTGGTTGATGATTCAATAATCTTTTTTGCTTCATGATACTGTTCAGACATTAGTTGTGGTATTTGCATAATAATCAGTTTCTCATGTTTTTAATTTCTAAACTAACTTCACGTAGAAGTTCTAATTTTGTTCCTTCCCATTCAACAAGCACTCTTCCGGATTTTTCATACCATTTTCCAGGATATGAAACTTCCTTTTGAACACTGTGCTTTAATCCAAGTCTTTTCACTGCTCTTTCAATATCTGAAAGGCTAGGTTCTGCTACGGCATATTCCTTAGCGATTTTGCGCCCTTCATTTAGAGTTAAGTTTTTGTCTAAGTATTGTGGCCAGATAGTTATCATTTTCTCACCTCTCTAATTCTTTAAATAATAGTTCCATCATGTCGGGAACTGTGTAAGTGTCTGGGTAAATGTAGGTAATGTCATATTTGTCCAAAACCTTTGCGGTGATTGGACCTATGCAGACGGTCAACAGGTTATCGGACAATAGTTTGGCAATCTTTTGTTTGTCATCCACTATTTCAAAGAAGTTTTCGACAGTTAGAGGACTTGTGAATGTGATTGCATCAATTTTTTTGTTTTCAATTTTTTCAATGAGTTCTTTAACTGCCTTCTCATCCATTGGAAAGAGTGATTTGTATGCTTCAGCCAAAATTACTTTATTTCCAAGTTTTTCCAACTCTTCAGGTAGAATCGGCCTTGCAGAAGCGGTTCTTGGAATTCCAATGGTTTTTCCTGTGATGCCTCGTCTTTTGAACTCTTCAATAAGGCCTTCGGCTGTGAATTCTTCAGGCATCAGGTCAACTGTCAGACCTTCCTTTTCGGCCAATTTTCCGGTCTTGTTTCCTATAACTGCCAGTTTGCAGTCTAGGGTTTTTAAAAAGTCCGGATGAAACTGTTTCAGTGAAACTATTGTTGTTGGAGATGTAAATATGATCCAATCAAGCTCCTCCTTTTTTGCAACCAAATCCTTAAGGGATTGTGTGTTGACAGGTTTCAAATCAAGTGTTGGTGCGAGTATTGGCTCACCACCTAATTCTTTAACAATTTCACAGGCTTTCTTGGCTCTGTCTTTAGGTCTTGTTATTGCAACAACAGGTTTTGACATTTTTCATTACCTTCATTAATTTAATAATGTAATATATTATGTTTCAACTTTTTAATATGATTTTTCATTTTAATATGATTTTTCATTGTCAATTTTCTTTTAAAAATTGTCTTCTGTTTGGATTATTTGGGTGGTATCGTATTGATTGTTGCGAATGTTAACAATTATATAACATGATAACTTATTATTAAATAGGTGATAAGATGAGCAATGTATTAGTCGCTTATTTTTCAGCTAGTGGAGTAACCAAGAGTATAGCTGAAAAAATAGCAAATGAAAACGATTACGATATATTTGAAATAGTTCCTGAAGAAATCTACACTCCAGAAGACCTGGACTGGACAGACAAGAACTCCAGATCAACAATAGAGATGAACGATAAGGAATTCAGGCCTCCGATTGCTGGGTCATGTGACGTAAGCGGATATGATATAGTTGCAATCGGTTTTCCGGTATGGTGGTATACTGCACCTACAATAATCAACACTTTCATTGAAAGCGTTGATTTAAGCGGAAAGACAATCAAGGCATTCTGTACCTCTGGAGGTTCTGGAATCGATAAATGTGTTAGTGATTTGGCAAACACCTATCCAGAACTCAATTTCGCTAAGGGAATGAGGTTTATGGGTGACGTTTCAAAAGCTAAGGGGTGGATTGAAGATGAGTAAGAAAGTAGTTGTAATAAGCTCCTCCCCAAGGAAAGGTGGAAATTCCGATACTATGTGCGATGAGTTTGTAAGGGGAGCAATAGAAGCCGGAAATGATGCAGTTAAATATTTTATAGAGGATATTGAATTTTCATCATGCAAGGCATGCTACAAATGCAAAACTCCTGAAATGAAGTGTTTCCAGGAAGACCAAATCTCTGAAATTCTTGATAAAATGATGGAAGCAGATGTGATAGTCTATGCAACACCTGTATATTACTATGGGATGTGCGGAACATTGAAGATGTTTTTTGACAGGTGCTATCCGATATTCAGGCATCTTGAAAACAAGGATTATTACATAATACTTGCTGCGGGCAGCGGATGCGGAGATACATTGACTGGAATTAGAAGCTTCATCGGTTTTTCTAAAAATCCGACAGAAAAAGAAGTATTTGAAGTCTTAGGCAATGTGAAATCTCAAAAAGACCAATTGAAAAAGGCATATGATGCTGGTTTCAATTGCTGAAAATTAAAAAATATAGGAAAGAATCATCTTTCCTATTTAAATTGATTTGAACTGTTGTATGTTTTGCCGTCAATAGTTAAAGTGTATTCACCATATTCAATGTTTCCATTCAATTCCAATGATGAAACAGTACTGTCACCAGTTAAAGTCCAGGTAGAACCTTCACCTACACTAACGGTTGTATTTCCGGTTGAATTGATTGCTCCTTTGAATTGGGTATTTTTCATGTTCCAGTTTAAGGAACTTATTGAATCAACGATGACATTACCTGCAATATTCTCATTTTCAGTGTTCAATTCACAGGTTCCTCCATTGGATCCCTCATTTCCCCATTGGTTTTGACTGGAGGATTCCAGAAATACTCCACTGTTGAAACTGAGTTCTGTGTTTTCCAGGTTGATTACACAGGCAGTATTGGTAATGTGGAACATTGGGGCCTCTTTGGATACTGAGGAGTCTTCGGCTATTGTTAATTTAGAATTTTTAGCGGTAAATGTGGATGTGCCAACATCAGCATCTCCACTCATGCTTTGGTAGATGAATATTCCTCCCAAATCCACGTATTTATCACCATCCTGTCTGTTGCCTTCTGCAAATCCTGTCATATCACAATTTGTCAATTCAATTGAGTTCTTACCTTCGATACATGCGATTTGAGATACATAGGAGGTACCTTTGGTATTTTCGGCGGTAATGTTTCCAGTTGAATAGATTAATGGGGACCCTCTGCCGCTGGTTTTGCTGACTCCTGTATTAATTTCGGAGTTTTTGACATGCACCTGTCCATCTCCACGGTCTGTTGCAAGAGCTGCACAGCTTTGCCCATCAGTGTTGATAATGACATTTTCGGCATTGATTGCTCCATTGTAGGTTGCATCCAGTCCTCTTGACTTGTCTGAATGGGTGGTTATCTTAACGTTTTTGATGTTTGCTTCGGTACTTCCTTCAATGGTGCTTTGTCCAGGCTGTTCTCCACCTCCTTGTCCGTTAGGTGCTTCTGGAACCTGTCCACTTTCGCCACCATTTCCATCCGGCATTTCAGGAGGTTGTCCTCCTTCTCCGCCGCCATTACCTGTTGCTTCGGGTGGTTGTCCTCCTTCTCCTGCGCTTTGTTGTGAGTTATCTCCACCTGAAGAAGATGCATTTGCATTGGTTACAAAAATACCGTTTGATCCTTTGGAATCTGTGTTGATTTCAACATTTGAAATGTCCAATGTACCATTGGTATTGACTAAAATTGCAGAGTTAACTCCATAGAAATCAGCATCGTCACCGCTGGTTGCAGTGTCGCCGCTTTTATTAACGGCTGAGTTCGTTAATTTCAGATTTCCTCCATTTTTGACTAAAATTGAATTGGTGTCTGCACTATCGCTGTGATAATATCCATCATGTTCGTCCAAGCTTTCAGAGTCAACGACAAGGTTGCTTCTGTCTTCCAGAGCATTTGCATCAATACTTACTGAATTATCACTTGACTTATTGGAATTTGTCAGTGCAAATGCTGCTGCACAAATTATTATTATTGCAAGTATTGCAATCAGATATTTTTTGTTCATGAAAGTAATAACTCGTAAGTGATATTTAAGTATTTTGAATAATTGTTTTCATTTTCATAAAGTGGTAGGTCTATTTGAATACTTATTTTATTTAGATGAGGAATATCAATTTACTCATATGATTTTTTAGATTTTAATGAACTATCCTTTAAGTTTTAATAAGAAATAAATCTTTCATTATTCATGTTAGAAATATAGTACATTTTTATATGTTGATTTCAAATATATATTACATTAAAATTATTAATGGAAATGAAAATTATGGCAGATAAAAATGAATGGGGCAGTAATCTATCCTTCATACTGGCAATGATAGGTTCTGCCGTTGGACTTGGAAATATTTGGAGATATCCTTATGTACTTTATTCTAATGGTGGGGGAGCATTTTACATCCCTTATATTGTGGCTATTCTTTTAATGGGAATTCCTTTCCTGATTTTGGAGTATGGTGTGGGGTATAATTTCAAATCTTCATTTGCAAAGGCTGCAAGAAAGATTAACTCCAAATGTGAGTATTTAGGCTGGTTTTTACCAGTAGCTGTTTTTATGATTATGATTTATTACTCAGCCATTCTCGGTTGGGATGGAATATATATAATATTGAGTTTCTTTAAAGGTTGGGGATCAAATCCTGATGCTTTCTTTGCAACCACCCTTCTGCAATCTTCAGAGTCTTACATGGGTTTACTCAATTTCATTCCAGTTATTGCAGTGGCTATGCTTGCAGGCTGGGTAATTATTTGGTTTATTTCACACAGGGATCTTGAAGCAGGGCTTGGAAAGGTTTCAAAAGTCTTGGTGCCTGCATTATTTATCATTATGGTCATCATAGTGATTTTTTCATTGACTTTGCCTGGTGCTTCAATCGGCCTTGCCGAGCTGTTCAATCCCGATTGGTCACTTTTAGGACATTTTGAAATATGGATGGCCGCATTTGGACAAATAGTATTTTCCCTAAGTTTGGGAATGTCAATTGCATTTACTTATGCAAGTTATACTAAAGACGATGCTGATTTAATTACAAATACAATATCAATCGCTCTTGCCAATTCATTGTTTGAAAACTTTGCAGCATTAGGTGTATTTTCAATTTTAGGTTATATGTCATTGCAATCTGGAACTGCAGTTTCAGAACTTGTAACTCAAGGAACTGGGCTTGTATTTGTAGTTTATCCAACAGTATTTAATGTATTGGGTCAATGGGCATATGTTCTCGGACCGTTGTTCTTTTTGACAGTTTATCTTGCAGGGCTTACAAGCATTTTGTCTACAGTTGAACCTCTGTCATTTTCAATTCAAAACAAGTTTGGACTTTCAAGGTCCAGGACAATGACAATATTGATTGCGGTTGGCGCATGCATATCAATGATTTATGCAACAGCATTTGGAGGATCCCTCTTAGGATTTGTCGATACTTTTATCAACCAGATTGCATTGCTGTTTGGTGTAATCGTTGAATGTATTATCTTTGCTTGGATATTCAAGGCTGAAAAATTAATTGATTTCCTTAATTCAAAAAGTAAAACCATTAAGCTTGGAAAATGGTGGTTGCTGATTGTAAAATATATTCTTCCGATATTCATTTCAATTATTTGGATTGGAGGAATGATTGATGTGGCTCACAGTGGGTCATTTGACCAGCTGAACTTTACAATCGTTTCAGCATTAATGCTATTGGTTGCCACTTTGGTATTTACCATACTGCCTGCCAAAAATCCTGAATGGGATAATGCTGAAGAAAGAGTTTAAACATGGGTTAAATTTCAAATTTAACCTTTATCTTTTTTTTTAATTAAAAACAAGTCATCTGAAAAGGTTAGTTAAAACATTATTTTCATTATCAGTAAGGGTAATGGTCCAAATACTGTTTAAATCTTCATTTACACTATCAAAATCATTATCTTGGGAATTAGTGGTATTTGCATCTTCTGTGTAGTGGACTCCAATTATAAGACCTAATATTGATAGTAGAAATATCAGAAGTATTGCAGTATTTTTCATATTCATAATAATAATTTTATTTTTGTAATATATAAATTAATAGAAAAGTATTTAAATGGATTAGGTTAAATATCTATTGAAAGCTTAGTGAGGTGAAATTATGAAAGGCTTTATTTTATTAATATTGGGTATCATCGTCGCAGTACTGGTCGTCGGTGGTGTAGCGGCAATACATGTGATGCATGAAGCAGGCATTGAAGATATCAGTGCTGATTCAGTAAACACTCTAATGGATAAAATGTTTAATAGTCATTCTTCAGAAAGTTCCGATTCATCATCAGGTTCTGATTCCTCAAATTCAGGCAATGTTGTGGATATTGTAAAAGAAGAGGTTAAGCAGAATTATCAAAATGGTGAAGGTTCTTATAAGGAAGTCACCTACGAAGATGGTGGATTCAGGCAATATGATACAAAAACTGGTGAACTTGTAGGTTCATCATACGAGTCAGATCAAGGCAAACTTCCAAGCATGGAATGATTAGATGATTTTAGAGGATTTGCTAATTCATTTCAATATTGATGAATATTTGCCGGAATATCTTTTAAATCAAACATTCAACAAAGTTTTTCTAGATGGAAAGCTCACAAAAGATGGAAATACTTATGAAATAGCAGTTACAACACGACAGAATGTTACACATCACTTGTTTATCAAACCTGGTGAAGAATTTCCGGTAATTGTTTTGTCCGAACTTCCTACTGGCCTTTTGAATGGCATGAAGTTCCCTCAAAATGAAAGTGTTGGAATTCCAATCAACAAATTATAACTGCTATTTTTTTCTCTATTTTTAACTATTTTTATATAATATTACAATCAAAAATAATAATATAATAATTTAATATCACTACTGATAATCCTGATGAGGTCATAATCGAGTTTAGAGATGACATGACTGCAGGAGACGGTGCAAGAAAAGAAGTTATGGACAATAAGGGAGCTTACAATGCAGTTATTTCTGCTAAAATATTTAAGGTTTTAGAGGAAAATGGTGTTGCAACCCAATTTGTTGACTTGCCTGAACCTAATGTCATGGTTGCAAAAAAGCTTGAAATGATTCCAATTGAGGTTATTGTAAGAAATATTGCTACCGGCAGTTTAGTTCGCAAATATCCTATTGAAGAGGGCACTAAATTAGATCCTCCTTTGGTTCAAATGGATTATAAGGATGATGAATATCATGACCCTATGCTTAACAGGTCACTTATAAGGGCACTTGACATAGCTACAGATGATGAAGTCGATATCCTAATCGAAAAGGCATTGAAAATCAATGAGGTTTTAACCAAATTCTTTGCTGATGCAGGAATCATACTGGTTGATTATAAAGTCGAGTTCGGTAAGGATAAGGATGGAAACATTCTATTGGGTGATGAAATATCTCCTGACGGATGCAGATTATGGGACAGTGAAACCTTGGAAATGTTGGATAAGGAACTGTTCCGCGAAGGAAAGGACAACGAAGTAATGGCAGCTTATATTGAAGTTTATAATAGAGTTATTCCAGATGATGAAAAGGTGATTTAGATGTTATTTGATATTGAAATTAAAATCTCATTAAAAAGCGGTATGTTAAACCCTGAAGCTACTCAAGTTGAAAGGTCACTTGATTTGTTAGGTTATGAAGTTAAAAACGTTAAAACTGTTGAAACAATCAAATTCCAAATGGAAGGAGAAGACAGGGAAGCAATCAGAGAAAATGTCGTTGACATGTGTGAAAGATTGCTTTGCAATCCTGTAATTCATGATTATAAGATTAATGTTATTCCACAAAACATGGCTTGCGGTAAATAGGTGTATAAGATGAAAATTGGAGTAATTAGATTTCCAGGAACTAATTGTGACCGTGATGTAGCAAAAGC
>CADBHR010000057.1 GCA_902794475.1 uncultured Methanobrevibacter sp.
TAAGCAACAAGCATATTAATGCCCATGCATATCATGCTGGGCTTTCCTATTACAAAAAAGAAAAGATAGAAAAGGACTTTGACAAGGGCAGGATTTCCTGTGTCGTTACAACTGCAGCCCTTGCGGCAGGTGTGGACTTTCCGGCTTCTCAAGTTATTTTTGACTCATTGGTAATGGGGAATAAGTGGATTAATCCCAATGAATTCGCACAGATGCTTGGACGTGCAGGAAGACCGTCCTATCACGACAGAGGTATAGTATATCTTCTTCCGGAAGTTGGTAACGACTTTGCAGGAGAATCGGAAGAGGCAATGGCATTGGACCTTCTGGAAAGCAACAGCGATGATGTCTACATTGAATATGATGAGGAATCCTCTTATGAGCAAATTTTAGCAGACATCTCGTCAACTTCGATACAATCGACCAATGAACTGAATAAATTCTATAAAAATATAGATGTTCCGATAAGCATCAAGATTGCAGTTGATGAGATGGATGATTTGGGTTTGATTAATTGCGTAGCAAACAGGCTTGAAGTGACCAAATATGGAAGGGCAACGTCTGTTTCATTTTTATCGATTGGCGAGGCGGAATTCATCAAAAATACTCTGAACGACAGGAATTATCTGATTCATTATGTCGGTCATTCTCCAATGTACAAGAAAAAGGAAAAGTATGACAAGCTTAAGGTATTGATTTTGGCCGTGGCAATGGATTTGGAAATGTTTGAAAACGCATATCTTTCAAGTGTTATCCACAATCAAATAGCAAATGCATTAAAAATCAAATTCTCAACAAGGCTGTTTGCGGAATCCACATTGGATATAATTTCATCAGGAGAGGCAATCGGCAAGCTTGACAAGAAGTTCCAGGATGCCATGATTGCTCTTCAAACTGATTTCATGCAGTGCAGATGTCAGGACAGGCCATTTTGCAGCTGTATGCAGAGAGGAATTTCAGAAGTCATAGTCCATGAGAGGCTAAAGGGCAAGGACCCTCAGGACATATCCAACAAATTGTTTAGAAAGTATCAGATACAGGTCTATCCTGGAGATATTTTCTCTTGGCTGGACAATTTCGTCAAGAATTTGGATGCAATCAAAAGAATTGCTAAAGCTTATAATAAGAATAATATAGTTAAAAAAACAAACTTTTTAATTAAGAAAATCGAAAATGGGTGAAAATGCATGTATGCAGAAGATAAAATATTACTCGGATGTAATGAAAATACTGATGTGTTTTTATTGCCGAAGCTTGCCAACCGTCATGGTTTGATAGCTGGAGCAACTGGTACTGGTAAGACAGTTACCTTGAAGGTCATGGCCGAATCCTTTTCGGATTTGGGCGTTCCCGTATTTTTGGCAGATATGAAAGGGGACATTTCAGGACTTGCAAAGGTGGGTTCAGACACAGATTTCATAACCAACAACAGGCAGAAATATGGCCTTGATGAAAAGGGATTCAATTTCAAGCAGTATCCTGTTGAGTTCTGGGATTTGTTTGGCCAGAAAGGACTTCCTGTAAGGGTAACATTATCTGAAATGGGTCCGGTATTGCTTGCTAAAATCCTAAACCTGTCTGAAGCACAGTCAGGTGTATTGAACATCATATTCAGGGTAGCCGATGAGCATTCACTTCCAATCATTGACTTGAAGGACTTGAAGTCCATGATAAATTACGTTGTTGAGAATAAGGCTCAGTTTGAAAGTGAATATGGTGCAATTGCAGATAAGTCAGCCAACACAATATTGAGAAATCTGATTTCACTTGAAGACCAGGGAGGAAACGATTTCTTTGGAGAGCCTGCACTTGAACTTGAAGACTTCATGCAGCTTGATGACAATGGCAAGGGAGTCATTAATGTTTTGGACGCTCAAAAATTATCTCTGTCACCTGAAATCTACTCAACATTTCTGCTCTGGATGCTGTCTACATTATTTGAAACATTGCCTGAAGTTGGAGATATGGACAAGCCTAAATTTGTATTCTTCTTTGATGAGGCACATCTTCTCTTTGATGACATGACTCCTGAATTCGGCAAGAAAATCGAACAGATTGTAAGGCTGATCAGGTCAAAAGGTGTAGGATTGTATTTCATTTCCCAATCTCCTGCAGATATTCCGGATGATATCCTAGCGCAATTGGGTAATAGGGTTCAGCATGCCCTTCACGCATACACTCCAAAAGACCAGAAGGCAGTAAAAGTGGCTGCAGAAACATTCAGGCCAAATCCTAACTTCGATACAGCTGAAGTGATTTCCAATCTGGGAATTGGTCAGGCATTGGTGTCAACCCTTGATGAAAAGGGTGTTCCTGGTGTCGTGGAGCAGGTTGACATTGTGCCTCCGCAAAGCCACATAGGAGCCATTGAAGATGACTTGAGGGCTCAACTGATTGACATTTCAACTTTAAAGGGAAAATATGCTCAGGCAATAGACAGGGAGTCCGCCTATGAGAAACTCCTAACCAAAATAGATGAAAATCCAAATATTGAAAGTGAGGTTGCCCCTGAAGTCCTTGAAGAGGTCAAGGCCCAACCGCAGGAACCTGTTGAAGAGGTAGAAGTCCAACCGCAGGAACCTGTTGAAGAGGAACCTGAACCAGCTCCACAGCCTGGAGCCGCAGATGTTCTGGGTGGCATCCTTGGAACAGTTTTGGGCGGCCAGACTCAGACTAAAGGAAAACGCGCCAAAAAGTCACCAGCTCAAAAGGCAGTTGAAAGGGCAGCAACACAGGCTGCAAATACTGCTGCTCGTGAGGTTACAAAAGGCATCATGAGGGGATTATTCGGACAAATGAAATAGGTGGTTTGATGGCACACCCTCACAAAGATGCAATAGCAAATATGCCCGCTTCAGCATTGGTAGGAATCATTGAAGAGTCAAAGATGACATATGTACGTGAAAACTTGTCAATTTTCTTGCATGAAAGCCAAATTAAGCTCCTGAAGCAGGTTAAAAAGCATGAAAAACCTCATCATAAAAGAATTAGGGCAAAGCAGTTTGAAAAAGCCAAAAAAGATGACTTGTTCAATGTTCATTTAGGTCTGTTTTTGAAGAAATATCAGAAGCTTGAAAAGCTGGGTTTGATTGAAATAGATTTGCAGCCTGAAAACGGCCTGAAATATGACTGCAAGTTAACTTCCAAGGGTATTGAAACCTTGGATGAAATTGCCTCACTCGAAAGAGAGTGGGAAGGTGTTGTTGGCATTGATGATGAGGATAGGGATATTCTTAAAAAATTGGCCCTTGATTCTTTTGAAATCTCATACAGGCACAAGAAAAATCGTGAATTCATATTTTAAAATATCTGAATTCCATAGCTATTGAATTATATGCATTTTCAACGCATTCAATAGCTTCATTTCTATTTTTAAAGTAATAAAGGTGGCTTTCACAGTTACAGTCGGAGCATCCGAAATTTTCTATTCCAATGGCATTTGATGAAATGTATCGGGACAGTTCGCACTCTATTTTCCTAGTCGATTCATTATAGATTACATCACTGATTTCAGCTTTCTTCAACAGGTAATCGATGTGCCAGTGAAGCTTCTTTTTACTGCTCAGATGTCTTTTGATTCTTGATTCAAGGTAGTTCATGGCTGAGCCCACATATACATAATTGCCATTTTTAAAATCGATTTTTCCAAGCTTTCCGATTTTGATTTTTGATGAATTTTCTAAATCAATAATCAAACAGTAACATCCTTTCATTCTAATTTCCTATTTTTTTCAAGTCTACCAATAATATTGAAATTTCGCTTTCAGATTTTACTTTAATTTTTGATATTATTAAAATTATTGACTTTGTCTTCAATTAAAATGCATCAAAAATTTTATTAATTTTTTAATCTAAACTATATTCATGATTTTCAAACTTACCAGCAAAGGCCATAAAAATGTCACATCACTTCACAAGTCAACTTTTGAAGTTACAAAGGACATTGAAATAGGCCCAACAGCAGATTGCATTGTGGGAACATCAGCGGACAAATCAATGTTAAACTTTCCTCAGGAGTTTAAAGATAAGATTGCAGATTCCAATACTAAAATAAAAGTGATTCTTGATACTGAAAACGGACATGATGAGATAACAGGTTTTGGCCATGAAGATTTGACATTGACACATCCGACTGACATTGTCTGTAGAACAAGTGATTTCACATGCTCTAGAACATTGATGATTCATGCAGATAAGGCCGCCAAAGACTTGGATCAAAATCTGATTGAAGATTTAAAAAATGAAAAAATCATGAAAGTTACCATAAAAATATGCTAAAAATAGTTAACTATATATAAGTTGAAAAATATATTCTTTTATAACTACTTTTGTTTTTATGCGGGGGTGGTCGAGCGGTCAAAGGCGCTAGGTTGAGGGCCTAGTGGGTCAGTCCCTTCGCGGGTTCAAGTCCCGTCCCCCGCACCATTTATATACATGATTTCTAGCGTATCTGCTGAAGAATTTAGTGACAATAACCTGACTGACATAAATGAGCATGAAAAAAATGAATTGTTGAACGCTACTTTTGATGATTTGTCCCAAAAAATTAGTGATACTCCTGAAAATCAAACATTGACATTAACCAGTGATTACAGATATGATGGTGGGGATGTTCATGGGATTGTCATTTCAAAGCCAATCACTATCGACGGTGCAGGCCATACTCTTGATGGAAACCATTCATCACGAATATTCAACATTACTGCAGACAATGTGGTTTTAAAGAATATTAATTTTGTAAATGGAAATGCTTTAGGCAAATATTTTACCTCTGACGTTGGTGGAGGTGCAATCTACTGGAGCGGAGCGAACGGTCAAGTCAATGGATGCAACTTTACTGCAAATACTGGAAGCGGCATAGAAGACGATCCATTCGATAAGGAGGAGACTGTTTTCACTGAAAATGGTCAAATAATGCATGTTATCCGTATGAGACCTATGGGTGCCCGTATAAACGAAGGGGGTGCCATAACCTGGAGAGGTGATAACGGAACCGTTGTAAATTGCACTTTCAAGAAGAATCATGTGGGATATCCGGACGGTGGAGGAGCAATCTGCTGGAGAGGAAATGACGGTAAAATCATTGATTCGACATTTTTGGATAATGGTGCATGGGTAGGCGCCGCCGTTGAATGGAGAGGAAAGAACGGAATAATCTCATCTTCAAAATTCTTAAATGATGGCATATCCGACAGCGGAATTTTTTGGAGCGGATCAAATGGAACCATCAGAAACTCAATTCTGCTTTCTATGGATGAGAGAAACGTTTTGAATAATGCATATTCCCAAGATTTAAGTGCTGATTTTAACTATTGGGGAGATAACATATCTGACCCTGATTATTTTTCCAAGCCTGAAAATGTTAAGTACTGGTATGTTGCCAGTGACGCTAATGTTTCCTTTGATGAACTGGAAATCAACAGTTCATATGTTCTGGTCAAGTCAGTTCCTGCATTCACTTACGAAATCGTCTCAGGGAATCTTAAAATCTATTACAAATCAAAACATGAATTTAAGATTCAGGTTTTGGATCGAAAGGGCAATCCTGTACTCTATGAGGATGTCACATTTTGCATTAACAATCATGAATATCATAGAATGACTGATGATGAGGGTTATGCAACTTTAAAATTGAATTTGAAGCCTGGAAAATATAACATATTTTCACAATATGAAGGTATAATCGTTAAAAACAAAATTACAGTCAAGACCACAATGATTACAAAGGACATATCCAAAAAAGTTAAAAAATCCGCTAAATTCAAAATTAAGGTTTTAAATTCAAAAGGAAAGGCCTTTAAAAAGCAAACAGTTAAAATCAAGTTTAAAGGAAAAATCTATAAATTGAAAACTAATCAAAATGGAATGGCTATTTTCAAGGTTCCTAAAAACTTAAAAGTTGGCAAATATGCAATTAAGACAGCCTGTAATGGCCTGACAAATTTAAATAAAATTATAGTTAGAAAATAACTATATTTTTCTTCTTTTTTTAGCACTAACTTATTTATAATATTTAAACTAAAAACTATTATTAATATAAACTTATATGGTGATAAATTATGAAAGCTGTAATCCCGGCGGCAGGTTTTGGAACTAGATTTTTACCTGCTACCAAAGCTCAAGCAAAAGAAATGCTTCCGGTTTATGATAAACCGACAATTCAATATGTTATTGAAGAAGCGGTAGCTTCAGGAATTGATGACATTTTAATCGTTACTGGTAGAAATAAAAGGTCTATTGAAGACCACTTTGACAAGTCATTTGAACTTGAACAGACTCTGCAAAGTGCAGGTAAGGACGACAGATTAAGGCAAGTTCGCGCAATTACCGACTTGGCAGATATATGTTATGTAAGGCAAAAGGAACAAAGAGGTCTTGGAGATGCAATCTACTGTGCTAAAAAGCATATTGGTGGAGAACCATTTGCGGTTCTTTTGGGGGATTCAATCACAAAAGGACCTACTCCATGCACAAAACAGCTAATTGATGTTCATGAGAAGTATGGCTCTTCAGCGATTTCCCTTGAAGAAGTGCCGAAACATAAGGTGGAAAGATACGGCATTATTAAGGGAACTGAAGTTGAGAACAATGTTTACAATATTGAAAAGCTTGTTGAGAAGCCTTTGGCTCATCAGGCACCATCCAACCTTGCCATTATGGGCAGGTATGTTTTAACTCCTGACATATTTGATAAGATTGATGAAACAGAACCGGGTGTAGGAGGTGAAATCCAGCTAACCGATGCTTTATCCAAATTGGATTCAATTTATGGTGTGACATTTGAAGGAAAGACCTATGATATAGGTAACAGATTCGAATGGCTTAAGACTTCAATTGAATTCGCCCTGGAGGATGATGAATTTAAGGATGATCTGGTTGACTATATGAAAGAAATGATTAAAGAGGCTTGATAATGGAGACTCAAAGAATTTTAGTCACTGGAGGTAGCGGTTTTATAGGTACAAACCTCTGCAATGAACTTAGAAGCAGAGGCCATGAAGTTTTGGCAGTAGATTTGCTCCATCATGAAGGGGAAGCGGATTTATACTCAGATTCCTATTCAGATTATGTAAGGGGAGATGTTAGAAACTATCGCCAGATGGAAAGGATTTTTGATGATAACGATAAATTTGACTATGTTTACCACCTGGCCGCAGAATACGGAAGGTGGAATGGTGAAGGATACTATGAAAACCTTTGGGAAACCAATGTAATAGGTTTGAAGAACATGATTCGCCTTCAGGAAAAACTTGACTTCAGAATGATTTCATTTTCATCAGCTGAAGTTTATGGGGATTATGAGGGAATAATGTCTGAAGATGTAATGGAAAACGTTCCAATCTCTCAAACATATCAGATGAACGATTATGCAATCTCCAAATGGGCGGGAGAGCTCATGTGCATGAACTCAGCCACCATGTTCGGAACCGAAACCGTGCGCGTAAGGCCTGTAAATTGTTACGGACCTCATGAAGCATATTCACCATATAAGGGGTTCATTCCAATTTTCATTTACAAGGCTCTGCATGGACTTCCTTATTCCGTTCATATGGGTCATAAAAGAATTATTGATTATGTTGAGGATACCGCAAGGACCTTTGCAAATATAGTTGATAATTTCATTCCTGGTGAAGTCTACAACGTTGGAAGCAAACAGGAATGGGAAAGGGACATCAAGCAATATTCAGATATGGTTTTGGATGCCGTTGGAATTGATGACAGTCTTGTAACCTACACTCCGGCTGAAGAGTTCACAACAAAAGTCAAAACAATCGATTTTTCAAAGGCTATAAAAGATTTGAAACATGATCCTCAGGTTCCTCCTGAAGAGGGAATAAGAAGAACTGTTGAATGGATGAAGGATTATTACAGAATAGAATAATATGAAAACCATTGTTATAATTCCTGCCTTCAATGAGCAGGCAGCTATTGGGGAGGTTGTAAAAAAATCGCTCCAATATGCTGATGATGTTTTAGTTGTAGATGACGGAAGCAGCGACAACACTTCTGAAATTGCCGAAAATGCAGGTGCATCTCTTTTAAAACATCCAACTAATTTTGGAAAGGGAGTTTCGCTGCGTGACGCTTTTGGCCAGGTTGAAGGTTATGACATAGTTGTGACTATCGACGGCGATGGGCAGCACAATCCCGATGAAATACCTGATTTGATTAGGCCAATCATGGAAAATGGGGCTGATTTTGTAAACGGTAGCAGATACCTAAACGGGTTTGAAGAAAACACTCCCGCTTACAGGCGTGTGGGTCAAAGGGTTTTGGACATTGCCACCAATATCACTGCAGGCACTGATGTGACAGATTCTCAAAGCGGATTCAGGGCATTTAATGGCAGTACCATTTCCTGTTATAAATTCAGGGATCCTGGTTTTGGAATAGAAAGTGAAATGATAGCGGATGCCGCCGAAAATAATTTAAGAATACTTGAAGTTCCGATAACAGTAAAATATGATGTTGAAAACTCCTCAACCAAGGGACCGGTCACTCATGGGGTTGGAGTATTATTAAAGATAACAAAAGACAAATTCATCAGAATGACAAAGCGATAATATGCAATACAGAAAAATTCAAAAAACCGGCGATGAGATTTCCCCAATAGGTTTTGGGGCAATGAGATTGCCATTAAAGAACGGTAAAATCGACAGGGAAAAGGCATCAAAATTGATATATCATGCAATTGATAATGGCGTTAATTTTATAGATACAGCTTATCTTTATGGAGACAGTGAATCATTTTTAGGTGAAATTCTGCAAGGAGAATATAGGGATAAGGTCAAAATCTGTACAAAATTGCCTACAATCAATGTCCGCAAATATGAGGATATGGAAGACATATTGGAAGAGCAGCTGAATCGCCTTCAAAGGGATTCCATTGATTATTATCTCATGCATGCGGTTGATTTGAAGTCAATGAATAGGCTGATTAAAAGGGATTTGTTTAAATTTATAAGCAAAGCCAAACGTGAAGGCAAAATCAAGCATGTCGGCTTTTCATATCATGGTCCCAAAGAGGAGTTTCCATTGCTAATTGACGGTTATGACTGGGATGTGGTTATGGTTCAGTACAATTACTTTGATGAGAATGTCCAGGCCAGTATGGAGGGCATTGAATATGCTGCATCAAAGGGAATAGGAGTTCTTGTAATGGAGCCATTAAAAGGAGGTATTCTTGCAGGTAAAATGCCAAAAGAAGCTGAGGAGATATTTAAAAAGGCAAATCCCAATAAAAGTACTGCTGAGTGGGCATTTGAGTGGGTTCTTAACAACCGTAATGTCACATGCGTTTTATCAGGAATGAATTCATTCGAGCAGTTAAATGAAAATTTGGCTGTTGCCGAAAGAACAACTCCGCTTTCAATGACATTTGAAGAAATGGA
The DNA here is from genome assembly GCA_902794475.1 of uncultured Methanobrevibacter sp. Classification (GTDB taxonomy): domain Archaea; phylum Methanobacteriota; class Methanobacteria; order Methanobacteriales; family Methanobacteriaceae; genus Methanocatella. The sequence continues at coordinate 9,393 of CADBHR010000057.1, forward strand.
AACCGTTGAACTTGTCAAAAGGGTAATGAGAAATTCCCTAAAGATCAACTGTTCCACATGTGGCTATTGCATGCCCTGTCCACAGGGAGTCAATATTCCTGAATGCATGAAAATCTACAATGAGAAATATCTGTTTGGCCACAAAGGTTTGTTCAACCAATCGTTCATGGATTATTACCAGTATGTCGGCGGAATTATGGGAAGTTCAGGAAATGCCGGCAAATGCAATGGCTGTGGAAAGTGCTTAAGGAAATGCCCTCAAAAACTGGATATCATAGAAGAGTTGAAAAAGGTTAAAAAGGAATTTGAGATTCCGGGATATAAATATGTCCTTGTTTTTGTTCAAAAAGTGGGATTTCCGGTTTACAGATTCATGGTCAAATTGCTTAACCGTTAGGTATATCTTAAGTGCGGGTATAATCTGATTAGTATTTTGTCCCCAATAGGTATCCACTCTTGCGATAGTTTAAAGTTAATTGTTTCGCTCCATAAGTTTTGTCTTACTAATTCTGCAGCTTCGCTATACTCTTCATTATCTCTTAGCTTTTTCAGGTACTCATAGTAATCATATGGCATGTCACTCACTTCAAATATTAATTAAATATAGTGTATTTGTTTAAATAGTATTTAAAGCTTTGTTGATGTCACTTTGTAAAATTGTAGCCATTGAAACATCTTATTTAAACTTTTCTATTATCTATACAGTTATATACTTCAAGAATAGAAATATAATCAAGGTGAAAAAATGAAATTGGAAGAACTTTTAGCTCCATGTCCAAAATGCGGTTCAAAGGATAAAATTGCACACAGAAAAATGTTGGATAACCATCATGCTCATGCAGAAATGGAAACCGTAAAGTGTGAAGATTGCGGTTACATATTTTTTGTAAATGATGATATGGAAGAAGATGATAAAAGAAAACTCTTAAGAGAATTGAATAAGATTTACGGTTAAAATGACATTTCATGTAATGATTATCCCTACACTTAATTGTCCATCCAATTGCAAGTATTGTTGGGGTTCAGAAAACAAAAAGGAAATGATGGATACTGAAATAATAGATCAAATAATTAATTGGTTAGGCGATTTTAGGGATGATAAAGTTCATTTTACTTTCCATGGTGGAGAACCGCTCCTTGCGGGTTATGACTTTTATGAATATGCTCTGGAAAAGCTATCAAAACTGGATAATTTTGAAGGATTCTCTCTTCAAAGCAATATTTGGCTTTTGTCAGATGAGCTGATTGACTTGTTTGTCAAATATAATGTTGTTGTAAGCACAAGCATTGACGGACCAAAGGAAATCAATGATTATCAAAGAGGAGACGGATACTTTGACAAGACCATGTCAAAGTATGAACGGGCTAAAAGCAAAGGCCTGATAATCAACTTCGTTTTGACAGTAACAGATTATTCCAAGGATTTCTCAGATGAACTGTACGAATTTTTCAAGGGGGAAAAGATGAACCTTAAAATTCATGCTGCTTTACCGTCTTTAAGGGGAGACAATGCTGATCCGTGGGCACTTGACCAGGAAGAGCACGGCAAACTGTTGGTTGACTGGCTGGACAAATACCTTTATGATTTGGACAAGTTTACAGTGATGGATTTGGATCATATCTGTAAGTCTTCACTTAGAAGAAGAGGCACATTATGCACATTTGCCGACTGCATAGGCACCACTTTGGCTGTAGGCTCTGACGGTTCAATCTATCCGTGTTACAGATTTGTCGGAATGCCAGAGTATGTTTTGGGAAACGTGTCTGGAAATCCAAGCTTTGATGATTTAAAGCAATCAGATGCATGGGCCAAACTTATGGAATTCAGGGAATATGTGGATGAAAACTGTAAGAAATGCAGATATGTGAAATATTGTGAGGGGGGATGCCCTTACAATGCAATTGTTGCCTATCAGACTCCTAAGGCTGTTGATCCTCAGTGTACTGCATACAAAATGATTTTCGGTGAGGTTTCAAAAAGGATGAATAAGGAATTTGCCAAATCTGCCTTTGGAATGGGTGCTCCTGCCCCTAGAAAAGAGGGCGAGCCATTTAGCATAATGGACCTTGCGATGAAACCTTAGTGATAACATGAAAGAGGATACACTAGAAAGATTGGCTGAAGAAGAACATGTCCAATGGTGCAAATGGTCTGGTGTGTTATCCCAGGAATTATCTTCATTGCTTAAAATCATTGAAAAACATGATGTTGATTTAAGTGATGAAGAGCAATTATTTGTTTTAAATGTTAAAGATAGGCTCGACAGATGGGATAAGCTGATGATTCCCTATTCAGATTTGCCTGAAGATGAAAAGGAAAAGGATAGGGTCTATGCCAGAAAGATATTGGAGATAATCAAGCATTAATTTTTTTTGACACTGTTGAAGTTCCTGCTGTTGTTTTGTCATCTGATGCTGAAGCCAAATGTCTCATATGATTTTTTTTGAAAAGAATATTTTACAATAATTTTTTTAGTAATAATGAGTATTTAAATGAACTCGAAAAAAGTAATACTTTTATATACTTTGTAGTCTAAAATAGTAAATAGTAATACTGAGTATTTAAATGAACTCAAAAAAAGTAATACTTTTTGGCTGTTGGTACTTACTGAATTTAATTTTTTAACAGGTTTCAAATTTTTTTGGGAAAACCTTTAAAAAATTTTTGAGTAATACTGAGTATTTAAATAAATTCAAAAAAAGTAATACTTAGAGGTGTTTTGTGTGATAGATGAAATAACTGATTTCCTATTTGGTCTAAAGATGACCATTATTTCTGGAATATTTTTACTGATAGCAGTTATTTTTATGATTTTTGGAATTGACACTCCTGTTTACTTAAACCCTGCATGGGGAACAGTAATAATAAGTGGTATTCCAATGTTGCTTTTGGCAATGACAAGGTTGATCCGTGAAAAATGGATTTCTTCAGCGCTGCTGATTGCGATAGCTATGGTTGCATCACTTTTGATTGGTGAAATATTTGCAGCAGGTGAAGTCGCTTGGATTATGGCATTAGGTGCTCTTTTAGAGGACTGGACTGTTGAACGGGCTAAAAAAGGCCTAAGGAACCTCATTAACTTGACTCCGCAAACAGGTAGAAGAATCGTTGATGGAGCTGAGGAAGTGGTGCCTGTTGATGAAATAAAAATTGGCGATACATTAAGGATACTTCCTGGTGAAAGCGTACCTGTCGATGGTGAAGTGATAAAAGGTACGTCCTCACTTGACCAGTCAATCATGACTGGAGAATCTCTTCCTATTGATAAGGGAGTTGGAGATGAGGTATTCTGTGGAACCATGAATATGTATGGTGCAATTGATATTAAGGCGACAAGCCTTGGAGAAAATTCATCACTTCAAAAGCTGATTGATCTTGTAAAGGCCGCTGATGAAAAGCAGGCTCCAACCCAAAGGATTGCAGATAAATGGGCGACCTGGCTTGTTCCCATTGCATTGATAATTGCTATTGTCGCATGGTTGGCAACAGGCAATATCGAAAGGGGAGTCACTGTTCTGGTAGTATTCTGTCCATGTGCATTAATTCTCGCTACTCCAACAGCTATTATGGCAGCTATTGGTCAGGCAACAAAATATGGGGTTTTAATCAAGTCAGGTGAAGCGCTTGAAACCCTGGGTGCTTTAAATACTTTAGTATTCGATAAGACTGGTACTTTAACTTACGGTAATTTAGAAGTTTCTGATATTATTTCCATGAATGAGGATTTGTCCGATTTGGATTTGCTTAAGCTCACTTCTTCATGTGAGAAACTAAGTGAACATCCACTGGCTAAAGCTATTGTTAATAAAGCGAATGAGGTTGATATCGACATTGAAGAACCTAAGAACTTTAAGATGTATCCCGGTAAAGGTGTTACATGT
>CADBHR010000058.1 GCA_902794475.1 uncultured Methanobrevibacter sp.
ATAATAACAAATTTATGTTATTATTTTTTCTAATTCATCTCTTTCTATACCGTTTTTGATTTCAAGAGCAATTCTTCTTCCCATACTCATTGGTTTACCATAAGTCAAGTATGAGTAAGGAGAACCGTCCATGAATGTGTTTGTTCCACCGTCGGTTCTTGCACTGATTTCAAAACAGATTACTTCCAGATTATCATTTACTAATGTTTGCATACAGAATGGTCCGTTTAATCCAGGAGCAACTAATTTTTTAGCACTTTCAGTTAACTTATCAGCAATGTCAAATACTTGTGGAAGCAAGGATTCACGAATAACTGCAGGGTGGTTACCTGTTACAACATAAGATGGACTTAAATCAATGTCCAATTGGTCTTTTGCAGGCATCCTGACAAAACCGTCAATACTTGATTCGTATCTTGTATCCATACCCATCAGTTCCACCTTATCATCAAGCGCTGAGTAGAAATAGTGGATACAGTAATTACAACCTGAAACATACTCTTCGATGTGAGCCGCTTCTACGTCACTGTCCTCTAACCATCCACGAGCTTTCATAGCTTCAATTTTTGCATCAAACTCTTCGGTAGATGATGCTACAAAGTAACCTCTTCCACCTCTTGCACCTGGGAATTTAACCATTACCGGACGGTCAATTTCTGAAGGACTATTGTATTTGAATGGTATCCTCACATCACCTTCAACAAGCAATGCTCTTTCTTTATCCCTTTCAGCTTCCCATCTGAGTACATCTCTGTTTCCAAACATTGGGACATTAAATTTATCTTCCACATTATCAAGACCGGCATATGCAACAAAAGATCCATGAGGAACGACGATAGCATTCATATCTCTGAGTTTTTGTTGAACATCCTCATTGACGATGTCCTTGAATTCATCTACAATGATGTATTCGTCCGCAACATCAAATCTTTGATATGGAACTTCTCTTCCTTTTTCACAAACGATAGCGGTTCTAAATCCTTCTTCCTTTGCACCTTGCAAAATATGTAAAGAAGTGTGACTTCCGAGAGTAGCTATTGTGATTTCACTTTTGTCATAACCAGCCAAAATATCTAAAATATCTTCCTTTTTAACTTCTCCCATTTTATCTTCTCCTAAAAGAATGATGTATAAATATATATTTTTAACAATTAATAAAGTTTTTTTAATTAATTTTAATAGGCACAATAAACAAAATATTATATGAATAATTAAGGAATGAAAAAAATGTTAATTGGTTTAATTTCAGATACCCATATACCTGACAGAGCAAGAATATTGCCCCAAAATGTTATTGATGCATTTAGCGATGTTGAATTAATTTTACATGCAGGAGATTTAACTTCCCCAAAAGTTTTAGAGGAATTAGAACAGATTGCTCCCGTCATGGCAGTTCAGGGAAATATGGATAGGGCTAATGGAATTGACTTACCGAAAGCAAAGATTGTTGAAGTAGAAGGCTTGAAAATCGGAGTCATACATGGAGAAGTGTATCCTAGAGCAGATAGCGACCAATTATTGTATCTGGCCAAGGAACTTAATGTCGACATTCTGGTTTCAGGACATTCCCATCAGCCAAAAATAGAGCAAAAGGAAGGGATTTTGCTTTTAAATCCCGGAAGTCCGATTGTTCCAAGACTTGCAGACAGAACAGTGATGTTGCTTGAAATTGAAAACAAGGCAGTTGATGTGGAAATTGTCAAGATTGGCTCTCCGGTATGCAGCGCACTTGATTTTGACCAATACAAGAGGGATTGAAATGGGAAGCAAATGGCAAATGGAAAAACATAATGACCCATATTATAAAAAAGCTAAAAAAGAGGATTATAAACTCATCAAGCAGGGAAATACCGTAGTGGACCTCGGTGCCGCACCCGGAGGCTGGTCACAGGTAGCACTGGAAAAGGTGGGCGAAGATGGAATCGTTGTTGGAGTCGATTTGAACAGATTTAAAAAGTTCCACGAGGAGAACTACTACGGAATAAGAGGAGACTTTACAACACCTGAAGTTCAGCAAAAAATAATGGACATCATCGGTGGAAAGGCCAAAGTGGTAATGTCTGACGCATCACCTTCACTTTGCGGAATCAAAAACATTGACCAGCTCAGATCCATTGACCTGACCTATGCAGTCATCGGAATTGCAGAAAACATATTGGAGCCAAAGGGCAATCTTGTCATGAAAGTGTTCCAGGGCCCCGAATATAAGGAGATGTTGGATTCCCTTAAAAGCAAATTCCGGCATGTCAGAACTACAAAACCAGCATCATCACGTAAAAAAAGTTCCGAAATGTATGTTGTAGGCCTTGAATACATGCCTAATAAAAAAAAGAGAAAAAGAAAATAAATTAAAGTTCGTTGTAGGCCTGATTAGCTGTTTTGAGTTTTTCTTTAGCAAAGTCAATCCTACTGTCCACTTCATTGGACGGTTTACCAGCATCCAAAGCACTTTGAACATTTTGAATAGCCGAATCAGCCCGTGACAACTCTATTCTTGCATCATTATAAACCTTGACGTCATCAGGACCTCCGGCATAATAAGTTGCTTTTATACTGTCGAACTTGGCAGTCAGATTGTTATATGAAGTTCTTAACTCGGCAAGTTCATCATATTGGGTTCCAGAAGATATTTCATTTGTAATTCCATTTGAAACAGCACTGTAACCTACATATGCAACAACAATGATTGTCGAAATAATCATGATAATTCCAACAACAGAAATCAGCATTGAAGTGGATTTGAATAAGCTCAATCTAGATTTTCTCATATTAACCTCAAAAATAAATCTATTAGTTAATGATATATTAATTTAAGTATATTAATGTTACTTTTCAAATGCTCTTTGGTAATGTTTTTTAACTATAAAAAAATAATATTATGACAATGAACTCTACTACTAAAACACAAACATCAACTGCAAAATTCGAAGAGTTTTTTGCAACATCATATAAGGATGATGTATTTAAGATACTTGAAAAATATCCTGATGACAGGTCACTGACTGTAAATTATCAATCATTGGAGATGTTTGATCCTGAACTGGCAGATTTGTTAATTGAAAAGCCTGAAGAGGTTATTCAAGCTGCTCAAATCGCCATAAAAAACATCGACCCATTAGTTAAGGATGCAGACATCAATATTCGTTTTGAAAATATGAGCAATATTGTCGCATTAAAAGACCTTTTAAGCAAATATATTGGAACATTTGTTGCAGCAGATGGGATTGTGAGAAAAACAGATGAAATCAGACCTCGTATTGAAACCGGTGTTTTTGAATGTAGAGGATGCATGAGATTGCATGAGGTCGAACAGACATCTGGAAACCATATTATAGAACCGTCATTATGTAGCGAATGTGGTGGAAGGTCATTCAGATTGCTCCAGGAAGAATCAAAATACATAGATACACAGACCGCAAGGATGCAGGAGCCTTTGGAAAATTTGTCCGGAGGAACCGAACCTAAACAAATGCTGATGATTTTGGAAGATGATTTGGTTGACGATTTAAATCCCGGAGATAAAGTGAGAATCACCGGAACCCTAAAAACATTCAGAGAGGAAAGAAGCGGTAAATTCAAAAATTACATTTACGTTAACCATATTGAACCGCTGGAGCAGGAATTTGAAGAATTGCATCTTTCCGAAGAGGATGAAGAAAAAATCCTTGAATTGTCACAGGACCCTCACATTTACGATAAAATTATCCAATCTACAGCACCATCAATCAGAGGATATCGAGAAGTTAAAGAAGCCATTGCTCTTCAATTATTCGGAGGAGCAGCAAAACAGCTCGAAGATGAAACCAAACTAAGAGGAGACATCCACATTCTGATTGTTGGGGATCCGGGTATTGGTAAATCCCAGATATTAAAATACGTTTCAAGACTCGCCCCAAGAAGTATCTATACAAGTGGTAAAGGTACAAGTGGAGCAGGATTAACCGCAGCAGCCGTCAGAGATGAACTTGGAGGATGGTCTCTTGAAGCAGGTGCATTGGTACTCGGAGACCAGGGTAATGTATGTGTTGACGAATTGGACAAGATGAGGTCAGAAGACCGTTCAGCGCTTCACGAAGCATTGGAACAACAAACCGTAAGTATTGCAAAAGCGGGAATCATGGCAACATTAAATTCAAGATGTTCCGTTCTTGCAGCAGCAAACCCTAAATTTGGAAGATTCGACAGATACAAAGTGCTTGCAGAACAAATTGATTTGCCGGCTCCAATTATTTCTCGTTTCGATTTAATATTTGTAATTGAAGACAAACCAAGCAAAGAAGGGGATTCAAAGTTAGCGGAACACATCCTAAAAATACATAAAGAGAATACTGTCAATTATGAAATTGAACCTGAATTACTCAGAAAATACATTGCATACGCTCGTAAAAATGTTAATCCTCAACTGACCGATGAAGCAATTGAAATTCTGAAAGAATTCTATGTAAGCACAAGGAACAGCAACCCTGAAGAGCAAGGTGCAGTTCCAATCACTGCAAGACAGCTCGAAGCACTCATCCGTTTGGCAGAAGCCAGTGCTAAAATCAAGCTCAAGGACAAAGTTGAAAAAGAAGACGCTGATAAAGCCGTTAAATTAACATTATACTGCCTCAAAGATGTAGGTGTTGATCCTGAAACAGGTGAAATCGATGCAGAAGTTCTTAGTGGAGGAACACCAAAATCCGACAGGGACAAAATACAAAGAGTAACTGAAGAAATCAAACTCCTTGAAGAAGAATTTGCCGGAGATGCTCCATTAAACGTTTTAGTATCCAACATGAGTGAAAAATATGGAGTCAGCGAAGATAAAACCGAGCAGATTGTAAGAAACCTTGTTCAAAAAGGAGTCATCTACGAACCAAGTACCGGATACTTTAGGCGAGTATAGCCTAAAAAAATCCATTTTTTATTTTTTTCATGAAATTTTTGCAAATACCCTATTATTAACAATACATTAATATAACATTAAAACAAAACTTAATATATTATACTTATACTAATTTTATAAGGAGAGATAATTATGGACAAATATGAAGATTTATTAGAAAGAGCAATAGACCAATTACCTCCTGAAGTATTTGAACACAAAAGATTCAAAATTCCTAAAGCTTATTCAGATATCCAAGGTAATAGAACATTCATTAAAAACTTTAAAGATGTTGCAGAAGGTTTGAACAGAGACCCTCAACATTTACTGAAATTCTTAATGAGAGAATTAGGTACTGCAGGAAATATTGAAGGTCAAAGAGCAATCTTACAAGGTAAATTTACCCACTACTTAATAAATGAAAGAATTGAAGATTATGTAGACAAATATGTAATTTGCCACGAATGCAACAGGCCAGATACAAGAATTATCAGAGAAGGTAGAATATTCTTACTTAAATGTGCTGCATGCGGTGCAACAGCACCTTTAAAATCATTATAATTCTACTTTTTTACTTATTTTTAGAGATACTATGTTTTGTCCAGAGTGTGGAAGTACAGATAAAGAAATGGTTGGAGATGTCTGCATAGACTGTTTTTTAAAAGAATTCCAAATGATTGAACTGGAAAGACGAATTGAAGTTCAAATATGCAGCCACTGTAACAGCAAACTTGAAGAAGGTAAGTGGAGTGACGAATTCATTCCTGAAGAAGAAATCATCTACCGTGCACTGGAAAGAAACATCAAAATCGCCGATGAAGTGGAAAATGAAATCATAAACCTTGAGATAGACCAAATTAAGGGAACAATAGCTTACTGTTACGTTGAAGTAATCGGCGAAGTTCATGGGACACAGATAGAGGAAACCCATGATTGTGAAGTTAAAATCCTTAAAACAGTTTGTCCAACTTGCAGCAAAATGCAATCAGGATATTATGAAACTGTAATTCAGTTCAGAGCAGATTCAAGAGAAATAAAAGCTGAAGAGTATGCCAAAGCCGATGAAATTGTAGAGAGGACATTGATAAAACAATCAAAAAGCGACAAGTTAGCCTATTGCCCTCAAATTGCAAAGCTAAAGGAAGGTTATGACTATTATATAGGATCTTTCAAATCAGGCCACAAGGTTGCCGAAGCGCTGACAGAAGAATTTGGAGGAATTGTAAAAGAATCTCCAAGGCTCATCAGTGAAGACAAATCCACCGGAAAAGGACTTTACAGAGTTTGGATTTCTGTCAGAATCCCTGAATTTGAAATCAATGATTTTATTGGATTTGAGGATAAAATCCTACAAGTACATAGCATCAGCAAAAGCAGCGTTGTTGGAATTGACATTTCAACAAACAAAAAACATAACATCCCTATGAAGAATATGGAAAATATTGACCTCGTTAAAAAATCAGAGGATATTGAAACCGCAACAATTATTTCAAAATCTCCACAATTCATACAAATCCTCGATCCTGTCGACTATTCGGCATTGGACCTGAATATGAAAGAGGAATATGATGAATTGAATGTTGGCCAAGAAGTGAAACTTATTAGAATTGACAATAACGTTTATTTATTGAGTTAAGTGATAAAATGAATATTGAAGAAAAAATTCAATTGATTGAAGAAGGAACTTTGGAAGTTATAGACACCGAAGAACTAAAAGAAATACTCGAAAAAGAACAGCCTATAGCTTATACCGGTTATGAACCTTCAGGTAAAATCCATTTGGGGCATGCCGTAACCGTGCAAAAATTAAAACAACTGCAAAAGTTAGGCTTTAAGATTAAAATCCTTTTGGCAGATTATCATGCATTTCTAAATGGAAAAGGAACAATTGAAGAAATCGCTGAAACTGCAGAATACAACAAGAAATGTTTCCAGGCATTAGGGCTTGATGAAACCACTGAATTCGTTTTGGGATCCTCTTTTCAGTTAGACCCATCCTACACAGATAAAGTTTATCAATTGGCCACCATGACCACATTAAAAAGGGCCAGAAGAAGTATGGATCAGGTAAGCCGTGCAGATGATAACCCTAAAGTGGCAAGCGTAATCTATCCTATTATGCAGACCGTCGATATGGCTGCACTGGAAGTTGATGTCGCCCTTGGAGGAATGGAACAGAGAAAAATCCAGATGCTGGCACGTGAAAACCTGGAAAAAATCGGTGAAAACGTTCCTGTCTGCATTCACACACCATTATTGCATGGTCTTGACGGTGATGCAAAAATGTCTTCAAGCAAAGGAAACTACATTGCAGTAGACGATTCCGTTGAAGTAATCGCCAAAAAAATCAAGAAAAGTTTCTGTCCTCAAGGAGAAGTTGAAGGAAATCCTATGATTGAAATTGCAGAAACATTCGTTTTCCCAAATCAAGATACTTTACTTATCAAAAGACCTGAAAAATTCGGCGGAGACATCGAGCTTACCCATGATGAGTTGATTAAAGACTTCAGTGAAGGTAACTTGCATCCGATGGATTTGAAAAATGGAATTAAAGACTTCTTAATTGAATTCTTTGCTCCTGTTAGAGAATTTATGGAGGAGAATTAAATGGTTGAAGAAAAAGAAGAGTTCGAAATGGGTTTGCCAAACGGTGTTGGCGAACAGATGCTTGCACATGCCTTTGAAAAATTCGACATTAAATTAGAACAAACCGAATTCGGCCCTAAATTAATTGGCGAATACGACGAACTTGTAAAAGCAAGAGACTTTTTGGAAAATGCAATTCGCGAAAGATTAGAAGAATTAGAAGGGAAAAGATAATTTTCCCAAACTTATTTTTATTTTAAATTAATATATGGATTGCCTATTCAGTTACGGGATGCAATCCGGACAAATTCCAAGATATGGTGCAACTGCCTTTTTAATATCTGAAGACACCTTATTCACACCATTAGTGGCATCAATTACCTCACAGGTATAGTCCTTGGAAAAATTCAGATAGTTTTCCCTGACCTTGGTTAAAAACGCTTCGTTTTCAAAGGTATCCTCACCAGAGGTCCTTGCAACAGAGGTCTTGACATCCAAATCAAGCAAAATCAATAGGTCAGGCTTTTTGGCGTATTTATTTAGAACCCCAACCCATTCGGCATTGTCCTGATAGGCCAGAGAAGAAATGAATGACCGGTCGGAAAGAATAATCTTGGATTTATCCTCCAGCTTATCCATTATCATCATCCTGTCAGCCGCAAACAATAGCGCTAAAATATTTTGTACCTTATCGGTTTGTGCATCCGGACGCTGCAGAATCTTGTGAATCAAATCACCGACTTCAGACTCTGTCGGTTCCACTACCGTTTCAACCCTGAACCCGTTTGCCTCAAGCCATTCTTTAAGCATTTGGATTTGGGTCGATTTACCTGCCCCATCAATTCCTTCAAAAACGATATACATATGATAGAATATGTTTTAATTTAATATATAATTAATTACAAAAATATAAATGAATAATCAATCAAGGTGTAATTATAAAATGGTTTTAGAAGAATTATTAGCTCCCGCAGGCTCTCCTGAAGTATTAACAATTGCAGTTAATGCAGGAGCCGATGCAGTTTATATTGCCGGCCAAAGATATGGTGCCAGAGCATATGCTAAAAACTTTAGCTTTGAAGAAATAGAAAAGGCAGTGAATTATGCTCATTTGAATGGCAGCAAAATCCATGTGACCGTCAACACACTGGTCAACAACTTTGAAATAGTTGACGTTTTGAAATACCTGTTCAAATTATATCAAATTGGAGTGGATGCAGTCATCGTACAGGATTTCGGACTGATCTGGCTTTTGAAGACATTCATTCCGGATTTGGAAGTTCATGCATCGACACAAATGGGCCTGAACAATTACTCATCAATCAAATGGGCTGCCAAAAACAACATAAAAAGGGTTGTGCTTCCAAGGGAAGTCACAATCGAGGAAATCAAGCAAACAACAGAACAGCTTAAAAAAGACAATATAGATATGGACATTGAAGTGTTCGGCCATGGCGCACTGTGCTATTGTGTCAGCGGAAAATGCTATATGTCATCATACAACAGCGGCAGAAGCGGAAACCGTGGAGCATGCGCCCAGCCATGCAGAAGGGAATACCGCCTGAAATACAGAGGATACAATATCGGAAACGGATATCTTCTCTCAACACATGACCTTGCAACATACAATAATCTGAAGGCGATTGAGGATGCCGGAGTCAAATCCCTGAAATTAGAAGGCAGAATGAAATCCGGAGACTATATAGGAACCATTGTGAACAGCTACAGAAATCTCATTGACGGAAACCCTGGAGATTATAAAAAAGACCTGCACCTTGTTTTCAACAGACAATTCACAAACGGATACATGATGGGAGACAAACCGGGAGACGTTATGGGCAGAGGCCATTCAGGCCATGAAGGCCTCTACATCGGAGACATCACAAACATAGAAGACACAAAGGTCACAATAGAAATTAAAAACAAAGAGATACCTGTCATTTTGGAACCGGGAGATGGAATCGCCTTTAAATACAACGGCAAAATCAAGGGAATATATCTGGAAAACATCATCAAGCAGGATGAAAATGAAATCATCATAGACACCACACGCCTTGTCAAGGTCGGAACCGAAGTGTTCATCAGCTATTCCAAATCCACACACGATTACTTGAAACAGTTCGAAAAGGAGACAATAAAAAACAATGTGCCGATTAAGCTGTCCATGACATGGGACGAAAACCTAAACCTCTTTACCAAAGTCGAATATTACGTTGACGGAGAGCTCATAAATTTCAGACATAAAGCATTGGACAAGTTCGAAAAGGCAAAAAACAAGCCCACTACAGAGGATGTTATCGAAAAGCAACTCAAAAAAACCGGAGGCACACCTTTCTACATTGACGAAATCAGATTCAACAACATGCCTAAAGATATTTTCATACCAATCCGTGAAATCAACCAGATCAGACGTGAAATACTTGATACCGCAACCGAATTTCTGATGAACCACTACACTCCAACCAAAAAATCAGTCAAAGCGGTTCGAAAGAATCTGACAGAATTCATTGAGGAGTATGAAAGCTATCCTGGCAAAACCAAAAGGAAAACCCCTAAATTGTCCATATTTATTGATGACATTGCACAAATCAAGGCAGCTTCAGGATTTGACCTGAAAAGGATTTATTTTGATGGAAACTGCCACTACAACAATCCTGACGACTACTTTAAAAACATAAAGGAAACCTTAAAGAGAGGAAGCCTGATGGCAGCGCCTACAGAATTCGTTTGGGTTTTATCATCATTCATATCCGAAGAGGATGCCGTAAGATGCCAGGAAATAGTCAAGGAACTCCAGGATGAAGGAATCATCATTTCAGTGATGGGAGATTTCCCAGCCATGAATGAGATATTTGACTGCTCAATCCATGGAAATCATAATTTAAATGTATGGAACAGCTTTTGCGTGCATAACCTGAACGCTTCAGGATTCAAATCACTGATTCTCTCATCAGAACTTTCAGGTGAAGAAATCCGGGAACTGATATTGAGAAACCACGACAGAAACATTGACCTGGAGATGATAGTCAACGGAAACCTTGAAGTAATCGTGAGCAAGGACGACTTCACCAACTTAAATGACGGAAAAGACTTCATAATATCAAATGATGCGGATTATGCAAC
>CADBHR010000059.1 GCA_902794475.1 uncultured Methanobrevibacter sp.
TCAAGGTCACATTGAATTGAAAACCAATTACGATGGACCTTCAGATGACATTGATGTTGAAGATATCCTTGATGTAATGGGTTGTAAGACTAGAAGAGACATTATAAATCTTTTAAGGGAAGAACCTATGTTTGTTAGTGAAATTTCCAATGAACTTGACATTGGACAAAAAGCCATTATCGCACACTTGCGTGCAATGGAAGATATAGGTATCCTAAATTCTTCTTATAAAAAGATTTTAAGAGGCCGTCCGCGTAAATACTATGATTTGCAGAACGAAGTCAACATCCACATTACAATCAACAGAAATAACTTTGATGTGCAGTTTACAGATGACATTCTCAATACATTGCAACTGCCGTCAGGAGACGAATGGTCCAAACTATTGGATATCGAAAAGAGAATCGACGATGGACAACTCGAAGCAATCGATGAGTTGAGAAATCAAATCAGATTATATGGTAACCTTTTGGAAAGAGCAGAGTATATCCTTGAAAGGACCATGAAAAATAGATAGTTTGTTTGAATTAACTTTCAAACACTTTTTTTACTTTTTTTTAGCTATAATGCTTTGGCCCAGTGAAACTGATCCGTCACCGGCACAGGTATTCAGATGCTGTATGAAGTTATATCCGTTTTTTTCAACATAATTCTTGACGCAATCGGTTATGGCCTCGTTGTAGAATACTCCTCCGGTTGCTCCGATATCTTGAATCTTCTTTTTATCAGCGGATTTCAGGGCAAGTTCACTTAATCCGCTTGCAACTGCAATCTGGCCGGCTGATGCAACATCTGCCTTTTTCTCGCCTTTTTGGTATAGCCTTACGACTTCACGAAGGATTTCGGTTGTGTTCAACTGATTGCCTTCAATAAGTACCGGAATTTCCAGCTCTTTTGTTGAGTAATATGCAGCAGATTCAAGCTTCATTGAGCATTCTCCTTCGTAAGTACGCTCATGGCAGATTTCAAGCGCAACGGCCATTGAGTCAAGGATCCTACCTGTACTTGTGGTAACTCCAACATTTATGCCGGCATCAATCTGCTTTTTGATGTTTTTAATTTCAATTTCTCCATATTTGAAGTAATCAGTGTAGTTTCCAATCAAATCGTCATCCTTAAGGATGCTTGCAAGCATTCTTGCAGGATATCTTGTTGCAACATCTCCTCCGGGCATCAGTTGAGGTTCAAGATGAGCCATCCTTTCAAATGAATTGATGTCAGTATATAATATTTCACCGCCCCAGCTTGTTGCGTCGCTCCCATAGCCCACACCATCTGCTGAAATGCTGATCATCTCGTTGATTCCATGGTCATTTGCAAGGGCCACGGTGTGCGCATGGTGGTGCTGAACCGGAAGGACTTCCGCATCATATTTTTCCGCCAGTTCATGTGCAAGTCGGGTTGTAAAGAAATGAGGGTGCATATCACATGCAATGACATCAAACTCATTGATTTTTGTAATCCTTTCCATATTTTCAATGGCTTTTCTTAAAAACATCAGTGTTTTAGGCTTGTTGGTATTTCCAATGTGCTGTGAAGGGTATACCTTATCTCCTTTTGCTATTGAGAATGTCACGTCAAGTTCGGGACCCAATGCCAATACGTTGAGGTCGTTGACATTATAGCTGATTGTATAGGGTTCGGGAGTGTATCCCCGTGAGCGTCTTATGAAAGAAAGTTCATTGTTTCTGAATCTGATAACAGAATCGTCACATCTGTTTAATATCCTGCGATTGTGAACTAAAGAGTAGTCATTCACTCCGTTGATGATTTCCTCATTTTCAATCATCATTGGTTCGCCGGGAATGTTGGCGGAAGTCATGACATATGTGTCGATATCGCTTTCATCAAACAATAAATAGTGCATAGGTGAGTATGGAAGCATCACTCCAATGTTGTGAAGGCCTGGTGATAGGCTTTCAGGGAATCTGTATCCTTCGTTTTTCTTCAGGATGACAATTGGCCTTTTGTTGGATGTTATTGTTTCGATTTCCTTTTCGCTTAAAATTGCATATTTTTCAAGGCTTTCCAAATCCCTGCACATTACCGCAAATGCCTGATTCGGTCTGTTGAGCCTTAACCTCAACTCTCTGATTGCATTGTCATTGTATGCGTCAACGACAAGGTGTGTTCCACCAATTCCTTTGATTGCAAGGATTTTTCCATCCTTCAGGACTTCAGCACCTTTTTTGATTGGATTTTCCACATCCAGCTTTTCACTGCCTTTATATATTTCCATTTGCGGTCCGCAGTCGCTGCAGCAGATTGCCTCTCCATGATAGCGTCTGTCCAATGGCTGTCTGTACTCAACAAGGCAGTCGTCGCATAATGGGAAATCCTCCATTGAAGTCCTCACGCGGTCATATGGAACGCTTTCGATGACAGTAAATCTTGGACCACAGTCGGTGCATGCATTGAATGGATATTTGTAGCGTCTGTCTTTAGGGTTCCTGATTTCCTCAAGGCATTTATCGCAGATTGCAATGTCGGGTGGAATCACGCTGACTCCGGAGTATGTGTCTCCGCTTTCAATGATTTCAAAATCAGGGTGGTTTTCAATAGCTATTTCACTGACCTTCATGGAATCTATTTTTGCTATCGGAGGCAGTTCCTTTGCTAATCTGTCAACAAACTCGGAGGTTTTTTCTCCTTCAATGACAATTTCAACCACATTTCCAAGGTTTCTTACATATCCTTTGAGGTCTAAATCTGTCGCTAGCCTATATACGTATGGTCTGAATCCCACACCTTGGACAATTCCTTGAGTTAAAATCATTAAAGCCTTCATTAAATTATAATATTGTAAGTTAAATTTTATATAATTTTATCCTAAATATTATATTATGAAAGATATTCTTGAAAGATTGCTAAGTGGGGAGCTCAATATAGATGAGGCCGAAAGACTTCTCAGGGCTGATAATATATTGGAGTTCGATGATATTGCTAAATTCGACATTAAGAGAACGGAAAGAACAGGCTTTCCAGAAGCAGTATTCTCACCAAGCAAGGACTATGAAGACTTGATTACAATCATTGGTAATTATCTTGAAAAAAGCAGTCAGGATTTGATAATTACAAAATTGTCTCATGAACGCTATGAAAGAATCACTGAAGATTTGGGTAAGGATTCATATATCTTTGACTATAACCAAAGGGCTCAAATACTGATTATAAGGCAGGAAATCACTGAACATGACCCGATTGCCAAAATAGGAATAATCACTGCTGGAACTTCAGACATTAACATTGCAGAAGAGGCACGTGTCATTGTTGAAGAGGGGGGATGCGAAGCGATAACCTCCTATGATATTGGGGTTGCCGGAATTCACAGGCTGTTTCCCCAAATTGCCCATATGGTGAGCGAAGGGGTCAGGGCATTTATAGTATGTGCAGGAATGGAAGGTGCTCTGCCTTCAGTTGTTGCAGGCCTTGTTGATGTGCCTGTAATTGCAGTTCCGACATCAGTGGGATATGGTGTTGGGGAAGGGGGAAGAGTTGCACTTGATGCGATGCTTCAGTCATGCGCTCCGGGAATTGCCGTTGTCAATATAGATAATGGATTTGGAGCAGGAGTATTCGCCCTTACTATTGTAAATAGTGATTAAATGAGATATGAAACCTTTGATTCAGAAAGGCATGATTTGAATAAAGTTGCCAAATTGACCTATGATGTTGACTTCAGAACATTTGACATGCTCTTTAAAGACGAGGAAAGTGCCATTAAAACGATTGCAAAGGATTTGCCCAAAAGGGGATTGGGCGATTTTTTTAAAGTAATTTTAGATGATGATGGTGAAATTATAGGTGTTTTGATGATTTACAATTCAGTGGTTTCACATAAGTTCTATTTGAAGCCGCTCCGATTATTTGTAGTCGATATTTTAGACCATTTCACCTTGGCTGATATTAAGAGGGGAGATCTGTATCTGGCAGAACTGGCAATAGATTCCCGATTGAGGGGACAGGGAATTGGAAGAAAGGTTATCTGTGATGTGATTGAATATGCAAAATCCAAAAATTATAAAAGAGTCATTCTCGATGCTGATTTTAGAAATACTGGTGCAAAAAAGCTTTATGAAAAAATCGGATTTGTGCAGTTCAATAAAAAAAGTATTAAATTCCTCAATTTTGAAAGAGGAATGTATAACATGCAATACTGCTTAAAAGATTGACTTCAATCCATTAGCTTGTTCTTTGTTTGAAATCGAATTTCAGAGTATCAATGATGAAATCCATTACATCCTGTTTACTGTTTTCGTCAGTAAACTGTTCCATTTTCATTGAAAATGTATGATTGCATTTGTAGAAGTAAATCACACTAACGTATTTCTTATCTGTGGATGATTGGTTTTCATATTCAATCAAGCTTAAAGTATTATTTTTGAAGTTATTCTTTATTTTAATATCCCCTTTCTCTTTAAGGGTTGTTAGCTGCTTGTTATATTCATTTATATAGGTATTTTTATCATTTAAACATTTCATACGAACGGTTTCATTGGTGTCCTTATTATGGAATACGCAGTAGTCTGCACCGTCCTCAGAGGTAATGAATCCATGAGGAACTGTTATTGTAACATCTTCTATTACACTAACTGCACTTCCTACGCTTGTAGAATGGGTAACAATAACGTACATACAACTTAATCCTGCAAGCAATATTAAAATAATTCCTATCCATCGTTTATCCATAGTTTTACCTCGAGGTCATTTTTTACTAGTGCTACCTTTTGCATTTTCGACATATGCATCGCAAACTTCATTTGATGGACCTTCCATGATAATCTGTCCATTGTCAATCCAAATACATTTGTCACATATTTTTCTTATTTGATTTATGGAATGTGAAACGAGCAATACGGTGACTCCTTCTGCCATAAGCTCATTAATCTTTTCGGAACTCTTCTTTCTGAATTTTATGTCCCCAACAGATAAAATTTCATCAACAATTAAAATGTCCGGCTCTATCATGGTGGCTATTGAAAAACCCAATTTCGCCCTCATACCTGATGAGTAATTTTTAACCGGGTAATTAATGAAGTCTCCAAGTTCTGAAAATTCAACGATTTCGTCAAATTTTTCCTCAAGAAACTTCTTTTCCATACTTAAGAAAGCGCCATTCAAGTAAATGTTATTTCTTCCGGTATAGTTTTTATCAAAACCGGCACTCAGTTCCAATAATGGAGCTACCTTTCCGTTTATTGTAATTTTTCCATAGGTTGGTTCATAGATTCCAGCCAATATCTTCAATAGGGTACTTTTTCCCGCACCGTTGAATCCTAAAATTCCGAGCTTGTCTCCTTTATATACATTAAAGGAAATGTCGTTCAAGACTCTGATCTTCTCTTTTTCTTTTTTATTGCGCTTTAGGGTTCTGATGACATATTCCTTTAAAGTGTCGATTCTGTCCTTGGTGATTTTAAATTCCATGGATACGTGCTCTACCTTAACGGCAACGTTGTCATCAATTTGTTTATTATAAGCATCACTTGAAAATCCGCCAATAAACTTTCTTATTCTTTCCATTATGCCCATAACAACACCTATAATTCTAAAGCCAATTTTTTCTCGTAAATATTAAATAATAATAATCCTATTCCTAATGCTGTAAACGCAAAAGTGCCCAAATACAATATCATTGTGATATCCGGAATGGCTCCATATACGCATTGCCTAAAGCAGGACATTGCACAATAAACAGGGTTTAAAGTAAATATGAATTGAACCTGTGAAGGAACAATCTCTATTGGATAAAACATTGCGGATGCATATAACAGCACTAATGTAAATACATTGTATAGATAACCGATATCGGTGAAATATGTATTACAAACGGATAAAATTAAGCCCACTCCAAATACAAGCACAACCAACAGGACTATCGGTATGATTGAGAACAGCAATGTCGGATGGAATGGAGCGCGTGTGATTATCATAACTCCAAACAATATTGCAAATGAAATCAGGAAGTTAACGAATTCATAACAAACGGCACTCACAGTAAACATTCGTTTTGGAACATAAATCTTTTTTAGGATATTTGCATTCTTTCTAATAGAATTCATAGCTCCCTTTGTCCCATGATTATAGAAATCAAACGCTAACCTTCCCGCAAGATAGTAGACAGGATAGTTTTTAATGTTGTGTCCGAATAACATGGAAAATATTGCTGTGAAAACTAACATTGTTAAAAGCGGATTGAAAAAACTCCATAAGATTCCAAGAACTGAATCTTTGTATTTTGAAGTAAGATTCTGCTTAACTAACTCTGTCAGTAGAAATTTTTTTTCTGTGATTGTATCAAACATTGTTATAACCAATATTTTTCAATTAACTAAAATTTATGTTTAAATCAATTTATATAATTTTACTCATTTGCGTCTTCTGGCAAATTCTTCAAATATTTCATCGATTTCCACACCTTTATATACCAAAAGCAATAATGTATGGAAAATCAAATCAACAGATTCATATACGAGATTTTCATCATTTTTGGAAGCTATCAATACTTCTCCTGCTTCTTCAGCTATCTTTTCAAGTATTTTGTCTTCTGCTTTTTTGTCGCTGTCCTTCATGATGTTGGAGGTGTATGAATCAATCGGATTGTCCCTTCTTGATTCCAGCACCTCATAAACTTCTCTTATAATTTTATCATTATCCATTAATCGTCACCTTTTGATTCTTGGTCCTGCATGCTTTCTGTAAGTGCAATCAATGGATGCTTATCATCATCAATGATTTCAATATCGTCAAAAGTCTTTATTCCTGCTTTGTCTGCAGTTTTTTCCATACCTAATTTGATGTCTTTTCCTAAATCAACGACATATGAATCAACTGTTTCATAGCCTTTTTGAATTGATGCTACTGCTCTGTGATGTCCATCAACCAAAATCCATCTGTCTCCAGTTTTAACAACAATTGCAGGTTCTGCCAGCCCTTTTTCTAACTCATAAGCTCTTCCTTCGAGTTCATCAGCATAAACTCTGTCTTGAGTAGGCCTTAACTTTTTTGTTTCAACAGGCATATGCCTTAATGTTGTTTTGATTCCGTAAAGTTGTTCCATTGTCTTTTTGAAGTATTCCACTTTGTTAGGAGTTGATCTTTCGATGTGTGAACGGACCATATCAGTATTTGTGATGATTCCGACCAATGCCCCGTTAGTGTCTACAACAGGCATTCTTGAAATTCCTCTTCTAAACATTACTCTTGAGGCATCATTAATTGATAAGTTTTGATCAGCGACAACTAATTTGGTACTCATTATTCCGGAAACTGTTTCGGAGTCGTCTTTTGCCACGATATCGAATGCGGTTACCATTCCGACTAGTTTTCCGTTTTTCACTACAGGATAACTGTTGTGATGACTTTTTTGCATTAGCTTTATAATATCATCGGTTTTAGTATCTGGAGAAACACTGATAACATCTTTGGTCATATAGTCTTTAACAAAAGATTTCTTTCCCATTCTGGTTTCCTCCTATTCTATATTTTCTTTTAAAAGTTTTACAGTTTCTCCTGGGTCTGCTTTCCCACGGGTCAATCTCATTACTTGACCGACTAAGAAGTTTAGGGAAGCTTTTTGACCAGCTAAATAGTCATCAACCGCCTTAGGATTTTCTTCAATTGCCTGTTTTACTGCAGCCAGCACTTCATCATCTTTAACTACACCAAGTAATCCTAACTCTTCAGCAATTTCTTTAGGGGATTTTTCATTATTAGGCATTTGTTCGATAATCTTATGTCCCGCTTTTGCAGTAATCTCTTTATTTTGAAGCATATTTAGGAATTCAATTAAATCTTGGGAAGTAATTCCGCTGTCTGCAAAGTCTAATTTGTTATATGACAATACTCTTTTAAGTTCATCTCTCATTACTTTTGCAGCAAATTTGGAATCAACCTCTTTTACGACTTCCTCATATGCGATAGCCAAATCCAACTCGGAAGTTAATACTTTAGCGGATTCTTCATCAATGTCGTATTCTTCAACAAATCTTTTAACTTTATTGTGAGGAGCTTCAGGCATTGTGTCTAAGATTCTTTGAATTGTCTCATCAGAGATTTTCATCGGAGGTAAGTCAGGGTCTGTGATGAATCTGTAGTCATCAGCATCCTCTTTCATCCTCATACCTACTGTAATCATTTGAGATTCAAGGTATGCACGGGTTTCCTGCTTAACTTCAACTCCTCTTTTTTCAAGGTTTTTCTGTCTGATTAGTTCAAATTTCAATGCTTTGTATGCACCTTTGATGGAGTTGATGTTTTTCATTTCAACCCTGTTTCCTCCATTGATGGAGATGTTTACGTCAGCCCTCATGGTACCTTCACCACGGCCTCCTCCACTGTATTGTATAACTCTGATTAATTCTTTTAAGAAGTTTCTTGCTTCTTCTGGAGATTTTATGTCCGGTTCTGTTACGATTTCGACTAAAGGAATTCCTGAACGGTTGAAGTTTACGGTACCTCTGTCAGGCTTAAATTGACCTGGGTCTTCTTCAGCGTGTATTTCCCTAATTCTAATGCCGTTCAATTCGCCGTTGATTCCGATTGGAACTGAAGTTCTTTGATAACCAGAAGGCAAGTCAGGGTAATCGTAATGTTTTCTCATAAAGTAAATTACGTCTTGATCAATTTCACAGTTTAGCATTAAAGCAATCATCAATGCATTTTCCAGAGCTTTCTCATTTGTAGGATGAGGTTTTGCTCCTGGTTGATTGAGACAAACTGGACAAATATTTGTGTTAATAGGTGCGTCCTGATAGTTTGTAGGACAATCACAGAATAATTTTGATTCGGTTTCTAATTGTACGTGGATTTCAAGTCCACACATCATATCGACATCGTCACTAATAATAATTCCTAATTTATAAATATTGTTGAAAATCAGGTGCTTTTCAAAGATTTTGAAAAATAAAAAAAGAAATAAAAATTGATGGATTAGTTTTCAAATTCATCAATTAATTTTTGAGCTTGATTCCAGTCATTATGATCATCAATCTCGGTCCATTTAAGTCCGTTAGTTAAAACGTAATCGATAGGAGTGATTTTACTTAATGTTTTATATGCAAAGTCATAATAGTTTTGCTTGTCATCCTCCATCAGGTCTTCAAGAATTTCATTAAACTTGGAAAGGTCTTTTTTAGATACTTTTGAAACGCCAATGAATTCTCCAGTGGAGCTGTCAATATCAATCCATTTTCCGATTTCCTTAATGCTTCCATTTGCAATGGTCTTGTCCTCATTGAAGGTTTCATTTTCAATGATTAATTTAAATGATTCTTCATTCAGCTCTTTGAAATTGTCTACAATCAAACTGGTATTTTCCCTTTCGGCAATTCTTGTGATGATTTCAGGGTCAACTACATTGTCCCCATTAATCAATATGAAATCGTCCTCTTGGTTTTCTTCAATGTATTTGCTTGCAATGTATGTGGAAACTGAAGTGTTTGTAACATCATATTTTTCGTTTTCCAGGATGTTTATGTTGATGGAATATTTCTCTTCTAGTTTAGGCGCTAAATCAATTACTTTTTCCTTATTGTATCCGACAATCACGATGAATTCCTTGATGTTTTCGTTCATCAGGTTTTTCATCATTCTCTCAAGTAAAGTCATTCCGTTCACTTCAAGCAATGGTTTTGGAATGTCTTTTGTTAGGGGCATCAGTCTTGTGCCCATTCCCGCTGATAAAATTACTCCGATCATGTTTTCACCTATTCTATTTTTTCCCATAATATATTAAATGCTTTAACTGGATTCATTCTTTCAATAATAACGTCATAAACGAAATTCACGATATGGCTGTTGATGCCCTTGTTTGTGCAGATGTCCTTGACTGCTCTTATGGAATTTTTTCCTTCAAATACGATGCCGCTGGCAGCTTCATCAATGACCAGTCTCTGGCCGTACAATATTCCGAGAGTATGGTTCCTACTTTCGGTTGAAGTTGAAGTCAAAATTAAATCTCCAAATCCGCAATATTCGTGTGCTGTACTGGATACTCCTCCAAAGGCTTCAATTATGCTTATTGTATCCTCAAAACTTTTTGTTAAGATGCCGTATCTTGCATTTTCATTAATCTTCATTCCTTCACATATTCCATTAGCAATGGCATTGATGTTTTTCAAAACACCGCAGAGTTCAATGCCTCTTATGTCGTCAATGATTTTGACTTTAAAGTGCTTGGTTGTGAGGACTTCCTTAACCTTCTTTGAATTTTCAGGGTTTCTTGATGCGATGTTTGTGAGGGTAGGTTGTTTTATCATTATTTCAGACGCAAAGTTCGGTCCTGATAATACAACGTAATTCTTATCAAAATATTCAGATATCAAATCGCCCATTGTGTTGAGGGAAGGATATTCAATTCCCTTAGCTGTTGTAACGAGTATTGTGTCATTTGAAATTACTTCTTTTAAGCTTTTTAGAATCGGCCTGAATGCAGAAGATGGAATTGCTAAAAATATGATTTCACAATCAGTCAAATCATTCAAGTCTGTTGTTGCTTTAATGTTGTCGTTTAATTTGCGGTTGGGATAATAATGTGTATTGTATCCGGTATTGTTTATATCATCACATAACTCTTGCTTTCTCACATGTAATAATAATTGGTCAACATTTTCACTTATGGTCTGTGAAAGTGCAGTACCTAGAGAACCCGCACCGATAACGCCTACTTTCAATGTCATTATTACACCTTGTTTAATTTTTTATTATAGTAATATTATTAATAATTAATATTTATTTTTTAAAGACTCTTTAACATATCGTTTGATAAATTTATCCAAATCCGGTGAAACTTCACTTTTTTCAGGGCCTAACTGTGTCTTGTCGGTAAATGTGCCTTTCAATTGTCTTCCAGCCCATTTGACCTCTTCTTCAACCCTTTTTCCATATTTAGTGCCGAACATTTTGAATAATGGGAATTTGGTTATTCCATTGGCTCCGCTCAGAATCAATATTCCAATGTTTGCCAGATTGTCAATCCATGTTCCGCAGATTATTTCAATATCTGGAAATGCCAGTCTTACTTGGGCTACAACCTGTGCATAGTAAAGTGAAGCCGGTTGGGAAGAGTTGGCATAGATGGTTTCTTTATGGGGGTTGAGGGAATAAAAGATCACTCTGTCAATTTTATGTTCTTTAATGTAATCGATAACGTAGCTTACGTCATCGAGTGTTTCACCAAGACCTAAAATTATTGTAATTGCTTTTTTAAATCCCAAATCGTCTGCAACGTCCAGCATATTGCTGATGTCTTCTAACTTTTTTGATGGGCAGACTCTGTTGTGTATTGAGGGATTGGCAACTTCCACGGCGCCGGTTATTCCTTTAATTTCTGATCCAAATTCAGCCAGATCATCAGTGATTCCGGTATTCAACCAAACTCCATCGCCGGTTATGTCTTTGATGGTTGTTGCAATGTCTTTGATTTCCTGTGTGGTAAATGATTCGTATCCTCCGGATAAAAATTCAATGTTCCAGTCAAGACGTCTGCACATTTCTGCCTCTGCATAAATGTTTGAAACATTTCTTCTTGCTTTTTTAGGATCTTTAATTTTGTCCTTTTGGGTGGACATATAGCAAAATGCACAGTCACCCTTATCGCACCACCAGGATAGGAATACTGCTCTTTCAAGAGTAATTAAATCGCCGTGATTTTTTAAAGTGCTTTCGTTAGCTTTTTTAATTAGGTCAAATATGTTAGAATCCATGGTAGTATATTTGTCCTTAAAGTTTATATAATAGTAAGAATTAAAATTAATGGTGTACTTTGATTTTTCATGAAAAAATTGAAATAATCGAAACATTTATATACTATGTCGAGTATAGTTATAATTACTGTTTAAAGTCTTTTGATTTTTAATCATGGGCAATATTTGGTTAAGTGAGATGGGTGTCTTATGCCATCGTAGCTCAGTAGGTAGAGCGTTCGGCTGTTAACCGATTGGTCACAGGTTCGAGCCCTGTCGATGGCGCTTTTGGGCCCATAGCTTAGCCAGATTCATATGTGTTTTGCTCCGGTGGTGTAGTCCGGCCAATCATTTCGGCCTTTCGAGCCGAAGACTCGGGTTCGAATCCCGGCCGGAGCATTTTAAAATTGTTAAGATTTTTGATGGTTTCTTGTATCCTTACTTTTATAAGCGGGGGTGCCCGAGAGGCCAAAGGGGACAGGCTTAGGACCTGTTGACGCAGGTCTACCAGGGTTCAAATCCCTGCTCCCGCATTTTAACAATTTTTTCCTCCGGGACTGTGGATCCCGGGACTCGGGTTCGAATCTCGGCTCCGGCCCCATTTATAAAAACTATTTTTTCAATATTACTTTTCAAATGCTCTCTCATTTAGTTTATATATGGTTAATTTTAAAGTATTAATTGAGTGTTATTATGGCAAAAAAAGGATCTGCTGAAGAAAGGGATTTGGTACATAAATTATGGGAAAGGAATTTTGCTGCTATGAGGGCTCCGGCTTCTGGTGGTGCGACCAAAAGGCCTTTACCTGATGTTTTGGCTGGAAATGGCAAATTATACTTGGCAATTGAAGTTAAAACAACCACAAAAGAAAAAATCTACATTGAAGAGGAGCAAATCACATCCCTTTGCGAATTTTCAAAAATTTTTGGCGCTAAGCCATATATTGGAGTCAGGTTTAAATACACTAAATGGCTATTTTTGGAACCTCAAAATACTCCCAGAACTAAATCCGGCAACTATCGGGTTGAAAAGGATTATGCCCTTGAAAAGGGTTATGAAATCGATGAGATAGCCGGTATT
>CADBHR010000060.1 GCA_902794475.1 uncultured Methanobrevibacter sp.
TGTGAAATTTGAAACTGTCTGGTTTTTAACTGTGACCTCTTTGCTTCCTGCAGGTATTTGAGCAATAGATAAAAGTTGATTAATTACAAAATCAGTCAAATTAGCACCATCATTAGCAGTAGCATTTGTCAAACTGGATTGGACTGGACCAACAGTAATGTTTTTTACAACTACATCTCCCGTACAGGTATCTGTCAATATCAAAATACCCGTTATGGACGTTGTACTATCATCATAAGTTAAATCAAAAACTTTAGCTTTTCCGGGTTCAAATTCCACATCGAATTTCCAAACAGTTTTAATCATAATATTATCTATTACTGTAATGTTTTCACCAGGCTGCTTTATTTCTTCCCCTACATTCCATCCATAGAAAACACGATACTCTTTTGTAAATCCACATTCAGGTAGTGTGTAATCCGTATTGTTTTCAACAAAAACATTTGTCATTACTCCTTCACCGCCAGTTGCATTAAAGCTAACTGTCCATTTTGGTTCACCTGCCTCTATAGAATTGTCTTTTGTATCTGCTGTTAACTTGCCATCATCGATTTCTTTAGTCTGCATATCTGTTTTCTCAATTGAAGCTATCTCATCATCCAAGTCCCAAGATAACTCCCCACTATTGTCGGCCGTTATAGTGCCATTGGTATCTTCAACTGCACTAACAGCCCCTATTGTTAAAATAGCCAGTAACAGTAAAGTCACTAGCATTAGCTTTTTGTATTTCATTTAAACAACCTCAAATTAAAATTACGTATTTTTAATCAAAAGATATAATATATATAAAAGAGGTTGTATTTAAATTAAAGGCTTTTAAAGCCTTTATAATTAAAAATAATGGTTAAAAATATGCTACATTAGAAAATACACGTTAAATAAACAGTAATTTAAAAAAAAACTATTTAAATTTGACAGTCATATAATTATAGGACATATATATTAACAAAAAAATAAATTTAAAAAAATAGATTATAATGACTATTAGCTATTGATACATTAAGTATTGGAAACACAAACTGATATTTATGAGCCTAACTATTTTAAATCGAATGGCAATAATATATGAATTACATGGTTTCTTAACAAAAAATAGAGAAGAATTAAATTAATCAAGTTTTTAAAAATAAGATTAATGTCCTATTGCAGAGAAAAATCCCTGCAATATCCCGTATTAGACATTAATAATAAAATATTTTTTGCGTCTTAATAGAGGTTTACTTAAAAGTAAATCTCTTGTATAATTCTATTATTGAATAACCTATATAAACTTAACTGATTTTAGAAAAATAGGCAATTAAACAGTGTCTATCTCAGGGGAAAAGCCTCATGAAAACATTAGTTTTCGAAGACCTTCATTGATTTGTTTTTATTTAATTGCCCTTAAGTGAGGTGAAAATTTGAGTCATTATCTTCTATTTTTCATTAGACACATTATTGTCATGATATTCAGACAGTATGTTCCAATGATGAAGATAATTAACTCCACTTTTTTCACCTCCATTCAGACGCATGGAAAGAACACCAGAAAAGTCATACGGTGAAACTAATCTGATCAACAAATAAACATTGATTACAATGAGCATCATCATGTTTATTCACCTCCTTCCAAAAATATTTTATAGATTGAGGCTTTTCAAGAGAATATATATCTGTTATAAATTATTTAAAAGCTTGTTGAAGCCACTTTGTAAAATTGTAGTGATAAAAACATCCCATATAAACTTTGCGGTGCAAAAAAAATTAATTGATAAAAAAATTCTCTGAATAAATGAAAAAATATGAAAATCATAAAAACTGATATTTAAAAGCCCAGTGATTTGAAGTCAATTAGATATTATTTCAAAGTGCCCAATTTCATATTATCATTTAGGAAATTTCCTTCCATATCAACCAGAAACACATTCAAATCCAAATCAAAGCGCTGTCTGCATCTGTCTTTAATTGCATCTGCAATGCTGTTTGAAACCTCAACTGAAACATCAAGTTCATTTAGGATATCCATCATGTCATCGGTCGTTTTGGAATCAAACAATCTTTGAAGGTCCTTCTGGCCAACCCCGCAGATTCCCGCATGGGCAACCATTATCTCACGCCTGCCGTCGGCAACAGCATGTTTGGTGTTGAATAATCCTCCAGCAACCTTAATCAACTTGCCCATATGTCCAAAGAATGTGAATTCGGTTATTCCCCTTTTTTCTGCCTCTTCAAACATAAACCCTACATAATTACCTGTTTGAACAATCTGTTCCTTTGTAACATCCAATCGTTTCAATGCCAATTTTTCGCCTATGTTTCCAGGAACGAAAACCAGATTATCAATGTTTGAAGCAAGGGCAACATCCAATTGAGTGACGATGGAATTCTTGTAGGCTTCACTGGACATGGATCTTGCAATCCCTGTGGTTCCCAAAACAGATATTCCTCCGACGATGCCCAATTTTGGATTCATTGTCTTTTTGGCTATCTTTTCACCTTCAGGAATGGAAATGGTGACCTTTGCAGCTTTGCCTTCAGGTATCTTATCCTTCAAGTTTTTCAAAATCATGCGACGGGGAACAGGATTTATTGCATAATCACCTACCGGAATCTGGAGACCCGGCTTTGTGATTTTTCCAACGCCTTGCCCACCGGTAATGACAACACATTCTTCACCGGTTTTATCAAAAATTTCGACAGTTGACACGATTGCTAAGTCAACTGTAACATCAGGATCATTATATGGGTTTTTATGAGCCACAGCATATGCTTCGGTTGGTGAAACCCTCTTGCATTCATCAATGATGATGTCCAAAGTCTTTTTGGGAGTTTCTACTTTAACACATGCAATATCCGAAGTGTCTAAAATTGCATCCAATGCGGCCAGGGAACAAGCGGTAGCTATTGTTCCGGTTGTAACGCCCATATAATTATCATTAGTCATTTTAAAAAAATAAAAAAAAGAGAGAATCTATAATTTAGATTCAAGTGCGTCAATCAATTCGTCTTCAGAAGGAGCCCCTACGAAAGTTACTTCACCGTCAATTACAATTGTAGGAACTGCCATGATTTGATAACTAATTGCTCTTTCTCTGTACTCTGGGTGTTCATTATCATCAATTTTAATTGCTTCAACTTCAATTGCATCGCCTAATTTGTCTTTAGCTTTTTCTGCTGCATCAATTGCAGCCGGACAGTGTGGACATGTACTGGTTGAAAATACTTCTACTTTAATTGCCATAATTTATGTCTCCTTTAAAAGGTTAATTTGTAAATATTTTATAATTTAGTTATATATAATTGTTACCCAAATACTTTTCAAATGCTCTCTGGAAATATTTAATATATATAAGAAAAATAAAAATTAAATGATTAAAATGGAAAATTTAAGAGACGACATCAAAACAATAATCAATAGTGCTTACCCTTACATTGAAGAGTTCAATCCTGCCCAAAAGGCGGTGATTGAATCCGGTTATCTGGAAGACAAGTCAAACTACATTATTTGCATTCCAACAGCGAGCGGCAAGACCGTTCTTGGAGTATTGCCTGCCTTAAAGACAATACTTGATGGAGGAAAAGCAGTCTATGCAGCACCTCTTCTTTCAATTCAAAACGAAAAAGTCAAGGAGTTCAAGGCTTTTGAGGAACATGGAATAAGCGTTGGCAAACACCCTTCAAGTTCCGATTTGTCAGTCATGGTTTTCGAATCATTCGACGCGCTAACAAGGTTTTCCTGGAACACACTTAGGGACGTCGACACATTGATAATTGACGAGTTCCATATGATTGGAGAATTTTCAAGAGGCCCTACCCTTGAAGCTGCAATAACAAGGGCTAAAATCATAAATCCTTCAATGAGAATAATCGCACTATCCGCCACCTTAAGAAATATTGAAGAAATCGAAGGATGGCTTGAAGGAAAATGCGTTGAACATGACTACAGGCCGGTACCCTTGCATAAGGAAGTATTGGATGCGGAAATGTTCAATACAAAAAACAAAAACGATGTCATTGTTAAGGTATTGGAAAAATCAATCAAAGATTCATCACAGGCATTGGCCTTTGTTTCAACCAGAAGATTTACGGAAAGCCTTGCAACATACGTTTCCAAAAAAATTGACAAAAAAATCAATGTAAAGCAAAGGGAAAGTTTTAAAGAGGTTGCAGAAAAAATACTCGATGTTCCAAAAAGAAAGGGCTCCCTTCCAACAACAACCTGCCTTAAACTGGCAGAAAGCATAGAGCACGGAGTGGCATTTCACCATGCAGGCCTTTTCAATGAACAGAAGGAAATCATCGAAGACGAATTCAGAAACGGAAACATTCTGATGATTACCGCAACTCCAAGTTTGATGTATGGAGTAAACCTGCCTTCAAAAACTGTTGTCATAAGGGACAATACACGCTGGACTGCCCAAGGCCCTCAGCCGATTCCTGTATTTGATTACGAACAGATGTCCGGAAGAGCAGGAAGACCCCAATATGACGATGTGGGATACTCATATCTGATTGCAAAAACCATGGATGAAGCCATGAACCTTGAGGCATACTATATTGACGGTGAAATTGAATTGACCAATTCAAAGCTTGTTGACAATAAGGATGCAATCCTAAAGCAAATCATTGCCCAAATCGCTTCAACACTTTCCAAAAATCTGGATGAATTGAGTGAATTCTTCTCAAAAACATTATACGGTTATCAAATGGCAAATAATCCTTCAATGGCCATGTTTGCTGCCGACAGCATAAGGTTTGAACTTGAAAATTCCCTGGAATTCCTGCTTCAAAATGGAATAATAAGGGCAACCCCTGAAGGATTGAAAACAACTGATTTCGGAAGCCTGATTGCAAAATCCAATTATTCCGTTGAAACTGCAGTTAAAATCAAGGAATACATTTCTGGAATCACACAAATCAATGAAAATGAATTCATTTATGCATTATGCGAAACACCAGATGTGCCACTGATTTCATTCAAGGGCAGAAAATCAAAAGATCCTGTCCGTGACAAATTATCCGAAGCAGGACTCTTTGCAGTTGATATAGGCAACCCTGAAGCAACTGCAGTATCCCTTATGGAGTGGATTGATGAGAGAAACGAGTATGAGATAGAAAACAGATACAGTGTCTATTCCGCTTCAACCAGAAGATCCGCTTATGAAGCATCACGACTTGTCAAATTTGCAAAGGACACTTCTGAAGTCCTGGGCAATTATTCCAACTTAAAAGACTTTGACATTTTATCCGCCAGATTGTATTACGGTGTTAAAGAAGACATCATCCCATTGGTCGTCAGCGTTAAACGACTTGGAAGAAAAAGAGCAAGAAATCTGGTCAATATCTTTGGAAATGATTTGAGTGGCGTTTCTGAAAATGAGTTACAAAAAGTAGAAGGAATCGGTCCTAAGTTAGCCGAAAAAATCAGATTGTTCGCAAATAATTAAAAAGGTGGGATTTAACCTCCACCTTCAGCGACACTGGAATCCATTTGCATGTCTTCCAATGCATTTGCTTTTTCTTTCATTGCTTCGATGTCAAGATCCTGATTGTCCCTGTCATCATATAGAGTGGACTTTTTAATGTCCTTATCATCGAGCAATTCAACTAGATTAGAACGATACCATAATTCGGTTTTATCGAGTTTTACCCATCCTATGCCATCCTGTGTTTTAACATCCAATACTTTACCGATTGTTCCTGTATCAACATATCTAACATAAGAATCAAGAGCAATTTCTAATCCTCTTGCATCAAAAACCATTTTAATACCTATCTATTCTTTTTCATCTTCAACTTCTATTTCAACTGTTTCAGCTTCTTCTTCAACTTCTTCTTCTTTGGCTATTTCTTTGTTTAAGATAATGTATGCACCAATAGTTGCAATGTCTTCAAAAGAGATTTCAAGTTCATCTCTGGAGAAGAGGTTTTTTTGTAAAGTTAAAGTAATAGTTTCAATTTTACCAGTTGCAGTGTCAAAATCAACATTGTCAACTTTACCCACTACATTTGCATTTTTATCTAAAACGGTTGATCCGATAAATTCTTTAATTTTCATTTTTTCACCTACATAAATATTTTATATAATATATATTTTATTTCATTAAGTATTTAAATAACACCAGTATATAAAGTTAACTATTGTAGTTATGGTGAAAATAATGGAAAACGCATGCAGAATTATAATTGATGACATTCTTGATGGCAAGATTACAACCCGAAAGGAACTTGAAGTCGAAAAAAGGCAGCTGTGCCGTGACTTGAAGCTGTCCAAGTTCATGAGCAATGCAGATATTCTGGAATACGCCAAGCCTGAAGAAAAGGAAACCGTTTCTGGAATACTGAAGAAAAAGCCTACCAGGACAATGTCCGGCGTTGCAATCGTTGCAGTCATGTGCCATCCCCACAAATGTCCACACGGGCGATGCTTCTATTGTCCGGAAAGTGATATTGCTCCTCCAAGCTATACCGGTGAAGAGCCTGCAGCGCTTAGGGGCAGAATGTATGAGTACCATCCATATGTTCAGTGTTTCAATCGCCTAAAACAGCTTAAAAAAATCGGCCATCCAATCGATAAGGTCGAACTGATCATAATGGGAGGAACTTTCCCTTCAAGAGACTTATGCTATCAGCAATGGTTCGTATCCCAATGCCTGAAGGCAATGTGTGATTTTGGATTGATTATGGAAAACAAACCGACCAATTATGAGTATAACCTTGATTATGAAGAAATAAGGTCCTTTGAAAAGGGAGTGCTGAAGACTTACCCTCCAAACGATTATGTCCTGATTGATGAAGCCCAAAGGGTCAATGAAAATTCAAAGGTCAGATGTGTGGGAATGACATTTGAGACACGCCCGGATTACTGCAAAAAAGAACATATAAATAGGATGCTTGATTTTGGCGTGACAAGAGTTGAACTGGGAGTTCAAACATTGTCAGATGAATTATACATAAAAATCAAACGTGGACATACAATAGCCGACGTCATTGAGGCAAATCAACTTCTAAGAGATTCTGCCGTTAAGGTGGCCATGCACATGATGCCCGGACTCTTTTCAAATCAAAGCCAGGACCTGAAAATGTTCAAGCAACTGTTCAGCGACGACAATTTCAAGCCGGACATGCTTAAAATCTATCCTTGTCTCGTCACCAAGGGAAGCGAGTTATACGATTTATGGAAAAAAGGTGAGTATGAACCTTATAATGATGATGAAGCTGTCGAACTGATAACCAAGGTGAAGGCGATTCTTCCGAAATGGGTCAGAACAATGAGGATTCAAAGGGACATTCCTTCGACACTAATTGAAGCAGGAGTGAAGAAATCAAACCTTGGAGAACTGGTTTACAATAACCTGGAAAAGGAACATATTGACTGCCAATGCATCCGTTGCCGTGAAATCGGCCATAAGAAAACATCCAGGGAATATAGTTTAGATGACTTTGAACTGTTCAGCGAAAAATATGTCGCATGCGAAGGTCAAGAATATTTCCTGTCAATTGAAGACATGAATGAGGAAAGCATTGC
This sequence comes from uncultured Methanobrevibacter sp., assembly GCA_902794475.1. GTDB lineage: Archaea > Methanobacteriota > Methanobacteria > Methanobacteriales > Methanobacteriaceae > Methanocatella. Next base: position 7,508 of record CADBHR010000060.1, read on the forward strand.
GGGATTCATAAGGTTGAGATTACCTTCAAAAAATCATTTTAGAGAGGAAATTACCGACACCACCGCTTTAATCCGTGAGTTACATGTCTATGGAAATATGATTAAAATTGGCGGTAAAAATCCTAAAATCGGCCAACATACCGGATTTGGTGAAAGACTTCTGAAAGAAGCTGAAAACATTGCCATAGATAACGGCAAGGATGAAATGGCAATCATCAGCGGAATAGGCACCAGAAACTATTATCGCAAATTCGGCTATGAAAAAGTTGGGCCTTACATGATAAAAAAACTGATATGAAAATGTTTAAATATAATGTTCGTACATATACTAACTAATTGAGAGAGTGATACTATGGTCTATAATATAAAAAATTCAAAGCAATTGGCAAGCCTAATAAATTACACTAATTTAAATAATATGATTGCTGAAAGCGAAATGAAAGAATTCCTCAAAAAAGCAAAAGAATTGAACTTCCATTCAGTTGTCGTATCACCAACCTACGTGCCATTAGCTAAAGAAATATTGGCTGACAGCGACATCAAGGTTGGAAGTGTAGTGGGATTTCCGCTAGGTTTTGAAGACACCGAGAGTAAAATCGCAGAGACTCAGGAACTGCTTAAAAAAGGAGCAGACGAAATAGAAGTAGTGATAAATTTAAGCTACCTAAAAGATGAAAGGTACGACCTGCTTGAAAACGAAATAAAGCAAATCAAGGAAGTCATGGGAGACAAGATTTTAAAAGTCGTCATGGAAACCAAAGCCCTTGAAGACTATCAAAAGGCGAATGCTGCAAAAGTTGCTGAAAACTCCGGAGCAGACTTCATTAAAAACTCAACAGGATTTGTAAGCCCAAACCATATCTTTGAAAATGTTAATGACATAAATATCATACAGAAATATGCTCCAAAAATCAAAATTGAAATCTGTGGAGGAATAAATGAATATAAATTTGCAAACCAGATATTGACTGGTGGTGCAGATTTAATCGGAAGTGACAACGGTTATGAAATCGTTAAAGCATACAAAGATTTAAGAGAAAACACACAAGTGAAACCAAAACCTATCACATTATAACAAAAAAAAATTACTAAAAAAAATCCATCACCGTTTAATTCATTTAAAAACTATTTTTAGAAATGAATTTTAAAATATCCAAAAAAATAAGTTAAATGAATGCCATGGGCCGGACTTGAACCAGCGACATCTAGATCTTCAGTCTAGCGTTCTCCCATCTGAACTACCATGGCATATGGACCGAACGAGATTCGAAATACCCCTAGACCACCGGTCCTATACAACATACTATTATTAGTCTAAAGTAATATATAAAGTTTTCTCAGTTGATAGAACAAGTAGCGAAAAAAATAAATTTGAAATAAAATAAAAAAAATTGACCAAGAAAATGGCCAATAGATTTTATTATATAAAGCTTTTTTGTGAAAATAACTAATTAGTAAATCTATTTGATTGCTAATTTGATATCTTCAGCTTTTACAGTTTTTCTACCAGCGTGGCGTGCGAAATTAACAGCTTTTTGTGCGATTTCGTCACCTT
>CADBHR010000061.1 GCA_902794475.1 uncultured Methanobrevibacter sp.
TTGAAAAAGGATGATTTTCCTACATTTGGTTTTCCACAAACTGCAATTTGAAGCATAATAATCACTTAATAAACTATGTTTTTAAAATTATAAATAGTTTCAGAAATTAATTATATATTAATGAAGGATGAAGATATTGAAAGGCCACAGGCCATGAAAATAAGGCAAGGAATTCAGGATGCAATGACCCAAACACTGCCTGACAAGGAGTTTAATCCTAAAAAAATTGACTTGGTCGAAGTTGATATTGTATTGAACAATTTAGGGAAGAATTTTCAAAACTATAGGATTTTAAACATATCAGACATTCATCTGGGCCAGTGGATTAATCCAGAGTATCTGAACGACTTGGTCGATTATGTGAATACATTGAATTATGATTTGATAGTTCTAACCGGCGATTACTTTTCATACAATATCGAAAACTACGAGGCAGCATTGGAAAAATCCCTTAAAAAACTGAAAGCCGAAGACGGAAAATTCGGCATTTTAGGAAATCATGACCATTGGATGGATGCGGACAAGGTCCGAGGAATCTTTAAAAATACAGACATTTATGATTTGAGCAATGACAATGTAGTGTTAAAAAAAGGTGATGACAAGATTAATCTAGCGGGTGTTGACTCATGCACCGTTTGCGCTGACAACTTGGATAAGGTATTAGCGAAACTTGAAGACAATTGTCCGACAATATTGCTTGCCCACGAACCTGACTTTGCACGTGAATCCTCACAGACTGGCAAAATCGATTTGCAGATTTCAGGACATTCACACGGTGGCCAGTTCATCATTCCAAAATTTGAAACCACACCATTTAGAGGTCCTAACTCAATAAAATATCCCGTTGGGCTTTATAAAGTTAAAGACATGGTCCAGTATACAAGCAAGGGCCTGGGCACGAACTCATTTAGAATACGGATAAACTGCAAACCCGAAATCACAATAATCACTCTTAAAGGTAAGAATAGACGCAAAATTCCGATAGAATGATAAAGAACAGATTAATTTCATCCCTTAGAACTATAATAACTACTTTGATTTACGTTATTGCAAACATTGCTGCAGTGTATGTTGCCGACTACATCAGTGCAGACTTTACAATAGGCCCATGGTACAATGCAGTCCTAATTGTCATTGTCGTTGCGATTGCAAATTCGCTACTATGGCCAATATTCAGGCGTTTTCTGATGAAGATAATCATATTTACATTTGGAATCGGATCACTCCTCATGAACTCAATAATATTTTATATCTCTTCCCTTTTCATTCCAGGAGTTTCGGCAGGAATCTATGGAGTCCTGCAGGTCCCCATAGTGATGGCAATATTTACAACCCTCGTTACAAACATAACCAACACCAACTATTATGACAGCTACATCAAAAGCATTTTCAAGTATGCGGTAAAACAAAAGACAGAATATAAAAAGGGATATCCCGGACTTATCATGATTGAAATAGATGGGCTGTCCATAAACACATTGAAAAAGGCCATTGACAAGGGGATTATGCCAAACATTGAAAGATTGATTGGTGAAAAGACCCACACACTGAAGAAATGGGAAACTGACTTATCCTCACAGACCGGAGCGAGCCAGGCTGGAATACTTCACGGAAACAATAGAGATATTGTAGCCTACAGATGGGTTGAAAAAGAAAATGATAATAAAATCGTCGTTTCAGGAAAATTAAGCGATGCCACTCAAATTGAAAACAAAATAAGCAATGGCAAAGGCCTTTTGGTGAATGGAATAAGCATAGCAAACATGTTTTCAGGAGATAGCGCAATCCCGACTTTGACTTCCTCAAAGCTGAACAGTCTGGAAAACATCTACAGCAAGACATTGAATGCCGTGTTTCTGGATGCGTATAATTTCCAAAGGCTATTTATATTATTTTTATGGGACATTATCCTTGAGCTGAAATCCCAACTGATTCATGATGTGAAAAACATACAGCCACGCCTCAGAAGAACAATAGTATATGCCGCAGTAAGGGCAGGAGCGAATGTGGCGCTGAGGGAAATCACAACCGACGTTTTGACAAGCGAGATATTGACCGGAAACATAGACACCGCATATGCGACATTCATGGGATATGATGAAATAGCCCACCACTCTGGTGTGGAGGACAGTGACGTATGGGGTACCCTTAAAAAAATAGACCAGCAACTTTCAAAGCTCAAATCAGCAATCGAGATGAGCGACAGGGACTATAAACTTGTAATCCTATCCGACCACGGCCAGTCAAAAGGAGCCACATTCAAGCAAAGATATGGAATGACATTGGGAAATTACGTGCGCAGCCTCCTTCCCAATGATTTAAAAATGTTTAAAACGGAATATAACATAGATCACTTCAGAGATGCAATCATTCCTGAAAACAAACAGATAAGAAACTTTAAGGAAAGGATGGGAGACATTCGAGGCGACCTTTTTGGAGATATGGAATCCCTGCAAAACATGCGTGAAGAAGTGGAAAAAAGAAAACCTGCTCTAATATTTGAAAATGAGCAATATCTGAATATAAGAAAAAAGTATAATAATAGTCTGGACTACATCAAAGGCCATGAAACATCCCAGCAAAGCACAAAAAAGGTAAAGGACTCCGAATTGATTGTATTGGGTTCAGGAAATTTGGGACTGATTTATCTGACCCAATGGAAGCAACGCCTAAACTATGAAGAAATCGTGATGCTCTTTCCTAATTTGATTCCAGGTCTTGTAAAGCATTCTGGAATAGGATTCTTACTTGTCAATTCAATAGCCAATGGTGGAATGGTAATAGGAGAAAATGGAATATATTATCTTGACAATGATAAAATCATCGGCGAAAATCCTCTTGAAGGTTTCGGCAAAAACGCCGCAATGCATTTAAAAAGACAAAATTCCTTCAACAACATGCCCGACATTTTAGTCAACAGCTTCTACGACAGCGAAAAAGATGAAGTGTGTGCATTTGAAGAGCTGATAGGATCCCACGGAGGATTGGGAGGAAACCAAAGCAAACCATTCATTTTATACCCCTCAGAATGGGAAAATCCTGGCGAACTTATAGGTTCCGAATCAATTTATCATTTCTTAAAGGATGAAATCAGCAATCTAAATTCTTGAAAGCCAGTAATCCAATATTTCCTCAACGTTTTCATCAAAACTTATTGTTTTGTCCTTATTTTCTGGAATTGCCTGTGGATAATCAAGATTCAGTCTTATCAGTGTTGCATCTGAATTATTGTATGTCATCTGTTCAAACGGATATCGGATGATTCCAGGAGTATTGAATCCAACGCCAATTTCCAAAAATACGAATTTACCGTCGACATTGTCTAGGAAATTGTAATAATTCTTATTCATTTCATGCCATTTATCATCTTCAACAAAATAATTATCCTTCCTTAAATTCAAATCCATCTCTCCCCCACATACCGGGCATTTAGGAACAAGATCAGATGGAATTCTAAAGTTTTCTGTTTTTTCCACCCATTCAAAAACCTGTTCTCTGTTTGGATATAATCTGTCATGACATGCCTTTTCACATTGAAGAAATCCATAATCTCCCTGTGTTGCAAATATCCTTTCATCATCAAATCCGTTAATCCAAAATTGATGTTCAACATTGGTTGTAAGGACAAAATACTCCTTATCCTCAACCAATTTCAATAATTTCTGATAAACACTTGTTTTTCCTACATCATAACGGTTTGCAAAAACATGCCTTGCCCAATAGGCCCATTTTTCTTCCTGGGACTTGAATGGATAAAATCCAGACGAATACATATCTGTAAATCCGTATTCCTCGATGAAATCCTTGAAATATTTTTCAAACCTCTTTCCAGTGTAGTCAATTCCGGCAGCAGTCGACAATCCCGCTCCGGCACCAATGATTATGTAATCAGCCTCATCAATGGCCTTTTTAGCCTTGTTCAGTCTTAATATAAATTTATCCATGAAAATACTCCTTATATATTAAATAATCACTATCAGTAAACACATTGAAAATTACATGCTTTAATGATGTTTCATTTGATTTTAAATATTCATTGACAGTTCCTACTGCAATTTCAGCCGCCAAATCCTGTGAAAAATTAAATACTCCTGTTGAAATGCAGCAGAACGCAAGTGATTCCAATTCATTTTCGCTTGCAATCTCCAAACATGATAAATAACAGTTTTTCAAGTCTTCACAGTCTTCAACTGTCGGCTGTGAACCGTATGGGATTTGCGGTCCGACAGTGTGAATTACATATCTTGAAGGCAAATTGTAGGCGCCTGTGATTTTAGCTTTACCTACCGCCTCGTCATGTCCCTGCATTTGCATGATTCTGTTGCACTCATCCCTAAGCTGAACCCCTGCAGATGAGTGAATGACATTGTCGATGCAGTTATGTTGCGGAATAAAGCATCCAAGCAATTTTGAATTGGCAGCATTGACTATTCCGTCAACCTTAAGTGTCGTAATATCTCCCTGCCACAGCATCATCCTTCCTTTAACCTCACTGATGTCTTCCGGAGAAGTCAAAACCTTTCCTAAAGTTTCCCCAGTCAGGAAATCATCCTGAACCCTTAAAAACTCATTAGAAATTTCCAGAGGCATCCGTACATTCATCAATGACCTGAGCAAATTTCTTTTTTCCGGAAAATCATTGGGAATATCAATTGCTTCTCCCCTTTCATCAATCAAATAGTCCAATAGGAAATCAAGTTGTTCGGTTGCATTAATTTTAACCCCTCCTTATTTTGTTAATTATTAGTATAATCCATGGCATTTAAATGATTTTTGTAACCTCCAGGAAACCAGGTAACAAAAAAGTAACTTTAAATAGAAATTAAATCAACTTTTAATTATGAACACCGATAAAGTTGTTTGCCCAGTAGATAAGACTTTAAATCTGATTAATAAAAAATGGAGCATTCAAATCATAAGGGACATGTTTTTTGGAAAAAAGCATTTCAAAGAATTTAAAGAGGATAAACCTAATTTAAGCAACAAAGTACTCTCAAATTGCTTAAAAGAATTAGAAGAAAATGGATTAATTAAAAAAAAAGTTTTAAACACAACACCAGTAACAACTGAATATCATCTAACAGAATATGGCAAATCGATGAATAAGGTGATTTATGAGCTTGCAATGTTTACTCTACATGATGAAAACAACAATAGCTACTCTGATGAGACCCGCAAAGCCTTAAAGGAAACATTTAAAGAAACATTGGAAATTGAGGATTAAAATGACCGGTAAAATTTATATTATTGGAATCGGACCAGGTTCCAGCGAATATTTGACAAAAAAAGCAATCGATACTGTTAAAATGAGCGATTATACTGTTGGAAGCACCCGTGCAATTGACCTATTTGATGATGCTCCCGGAAAAATCGCATTTAACGTAAAAGACCTGTTAGACAAATTAGAGGGAGGTGTCAAACTGGCAATTGACGGAAACATCGTGTCAATATTGTCAACAGGCGATCCAGGTTTTTCAGGAGTTTTAAATACAGTCCTAAGACTTTCAGATGAAAACAATTTTCCCGAAGAAAACATTGAAGTTATTCCAGGAATCAGTTCACTTCAGCTTGCGGCGGCAGAATGCCACATCCAATGGGACAATGCCAATGTTATGACCTTCCACGGCCGTGAAAACATAGAAGACATCCTTCCGGTCATAAACAACGGCAAAACAACCATTGCACTGCCATCCAGAAAAGTAAAGGACATGGCACAGTTCCTGATTGACAATGGGATAGAAGAGGACAGGAAAGTGACCGTCTGTGAACGCCTGAGTTATCCGGATGAGAAAATTGTTCGAGCCACTTTAAGCGACATTGCAGACAGCGAATTTACTTATATGTGCATAATTGTCATATATCCACAGGATTGTCCTTAAAAATTCATTATAAAAGCAATTTCCTATTTAATTTTAATATTAAAGTTTATATGTTCTAGATATCATACTTTAACCGTCAATTAGACAAAAAAATTGACAAAAGGTAGATATCATGAACATTAAAATAAACACCATATGTTTCATTTTCCTGCTTTTTTTACTTATCGGAGTTGCATCAGCAGCTGAAATGGACAATGAAACATTACAACAGACAATCAAACAACCAGAAGATAAGATTTGCCAGATTGCTTCTGACAGTCCGGATGAAGTACTGGCAAGTCCTCAAAATATGGAAAAGCTTGAGTCTAGTGTAGATAAGGAGAAACTAGAAGCAGGCAAATCCAAAAAGGCATATGCAAGTCTAATAACCGACAGCAAACTGAAAGTGAATATAAACGCCCCTGACGTGAAGATGCACTACAAGGATGGAAGCAAACTTACGGTTACAGTCAAGGACGAACTGAAAAATGCAGTGAAAAAATCCAAAGTGAAAATTACAATAGATGGGAAAACCTACACCAAAACAACCGATTCAAATGGAAAGGCATCGATAAACCTTAACCTGAAAAGCGGAAAATATGCGGTAACAACCACATTTGACGAAACGAAAAATTACCATAAGAAAAGCGTCAAAAGCACAGTGACAATCAAAAGCACAATAAAATGCGATGACATGACAAAATACTATAAAAATAAAGCCTCATATTACTCAAAATTTTACGACAAGAAAGGAAGACTTTTGAAAGGTACTTCAATTAAGTTCAAATTGAACAGCAAATCATATACTGTTAAAACCGACAAAAAAGGTGTTGGAAAACTGGCCATTGATTTAAAGCCCGGAAAATATAGTATCTCGTCAATGAACTCAAAGACTTCCGAGACAATTACAAAATCAATTACAGTCAAGACACTGCTTGAAACAAAGGATTTGACAATGAATGAAAGCGACGGAAGCAAATTCAGCGTTAAGGTCCTAAACAGCAAAGGAAAAGTGTCACCCAACAAAAAGGTAACCCTAAAGGTCAACGGTAAGACATACACTCCCAAAAGCAATTCACAGGGGATTGCTTCACAGACAATCGATCTGCCAGCCGGAAAGTATACAATCACTACAGAATATGAGGGACTCATGAATACCAATCATATTACTGTCAACAAGGGAATAAAACGAGTACCATTCAGCCACATTACTATGGTTCCGGATCATGTCAATGTAACGGTTCCATATGCATTCCATAATTCCGCATATACCCAAAAAACTGGCCCTAACGGAATAATCAAGCTACCAAAAAATGATGTTTTTGCAATTCACATCAGCGAAAGCAAATATTATCTATTCTCCACAACCCCTCAACCCAACATCGCTTCCAACATTCTTGGATATGAATCATATCTGGTGCCATTTGACGGAAGCGACATTAAAAGCGACTATAATAAGGATAACCTAAAGGGCGATGGAGTGCTGATTTCAAAAGCGAATGGATATACAGAGATTGAATTTCGAAGCACAACGCAATGCGATGCGGACCTCTTCGGATTGACTATGGACAAACACAAGGAAGACATCGAAATCATAACCTACATACAGAACGACTTAATAAAGGCAAGAATCCAATTTTTCACCGGCAGCTATGATGAGGTAGGCCTCAGAAGCAATTTGGGAAAATTATATGAAAAGAATGCCTATGAAATCAATTATAACAGCTACGACCAGCTAACCATGAACAATACCGAAAGCATCAGGTTTACAAATACAGGAAAAAGCGTCATATATGACGATTCAAGAAACTCAATCATGCCAAGCATATCAAGAGAAGACATCAAAACAAAACTGATTGTCAATGGCATTGAAGAGCTTGAAAAAAGTGAAAGCATAAGCTATGGTCGCAGCGACTTATATAACGTTATCAGAGGCTTTGAAGTGCTTCAGTCATATGCCATAATCAATGAGAAGGTGACATATTCCACCATGGACAAATGGTTAAAGGTGAATTCCGGATACCTTTCAAGAATCGGAATAATGAACATCTATGGAATGTTTCTGGCAGGCCTTGAAACAGCATGGCTTGCAGACGAGATAGCCGACAATTATGCAAAGGAGTTCAATGTAAAATGGAACCGTGAAAGGACAACAACAATACTTGGAGGAATCAACTTTGATGACACCTATCTGCACATATTAAACGCAGATATGGGAATGAATGTTGCCGGAAATGGCCAAAATTCAGCAATGTTTAGACTGATGAACTCGTTTTACCTGCCAAACATTGAAAGTTATGTATTGAATCCAGTTGCCGAGAGATATTCAAACAATCTGACAAATTCTTTAGACAGCCTTAACGAATCTGTTGAAAATAATAAATTCAGCATTGCCCAGATTGGAGAGATGTTTTATATTCTATGTGAAGACGGAAGCAATGCCACAATTGTCATCAATTCAACAAGCGGAATATCCAACGCGATAATAATTGACGATGATTTTGCATACAAAGGCTCACTAGTCCCTACAGCCTGTGACTGCTGCAGTGTAGGAACAACCCCAGTCGACATAATTGACGGCATCAGAAACACTTATACGAAAATCAAACAATCCGGCGGAAATATCATTGACAATATTATGAATAAGATCCACCCGCTTACTGTGGCAGGATATATGGTCAGCAATCTGGTTACAGGAATTGCCGGAAAGATTATAACCGGAAGCCTGACCTTAGGTCTTGCAAGCACCATTGGGACAATGATGGGAATACATGGAGCCGGAAATTATATAAAAAATAAATTTGTTGATAAAAAAGATTGGCATTGGGCGTATGAACATGTTGCATTCACCAGAGACGGATATATGCAGGGCAAAAAGTT
>CADBHR010000062.1 GCA_902794475.1 uncultured Methanobrevibacter sp.
CATTCTTTGTAATTTATTTTCTTCTTCCCAAATATTTTTCATTTCAGGAGTACCATACCTAAATTCAATTGGGTGTATAGCCATTTTTTATCATCTCACTTAAAAATTATAATAACAATAATATTTTTGTTGTTCAAACTATTAAATTTTAGCAAACATTTATATTGTTTCATATAAAGATTAATTATTACTATTATAAATTTATTTATAATAGGTGATACTATGGAAACAAAAATACGAAAATTCCGCCAGGAAAAAGGCATAACTCAACAGGAGTTAGCTGATTTAGCTGGTGTTACACGTCAAACAATAAATGCTTTAGAAAATGCGCGCTACAACCCTTCTTTAATATTGGCATATAGAATTACTAAAATTTTGGGTAAAAATGCAATTGAAGATGTTTTTGTGCTCAATGATGATGATTAATGTAGATAGATAATTATTTAGGGATTAGTAAATATGCCGGATTACTTTTCAGATTATAGTATATCTGATTAATTAGATAATTTTTATTTTTGATAAGATGTCTTTATTTAATGAAAAACTTAAAAAAATTACCTTAAAAGAGTTATTATCTTTAATTATTGTCTTATTTATAATTCAGTATTTAATTAATAAATTAAATATTGTTCAAGTTGATTCATATTGGATTTATATTTTTATAATTTTTTACTTTATTTTTAAACTAAAATCTGAATTTTCATCAATTAAGGTTGATGTCTTGGAGGTTTTCTCGCTAAATATTCTTAAAATGATTCTTGCAGTGGTCATTTTAAACATATTTTTTTCATATGGAATGTTATATCTGTCAAATTATATTTTAGATATTGTTCCATCATTTAATCTATTCAATTCATTTTTAACAGGCAGTTTGATTGCAACAATATTTATTTCTCCAATTTCTGAGGAATTGATCTTTAGGGGTGTCTTTTTAAATAGGCTGCAATTGATTGTTCCGGCTGTTTTTGCCGTATTGATATCTTCTTTGCTGTTTGCAGCCCTCCATAGCTTTGGATCAATATTTTCAGCATTTATTTTTGGAATATGCATTGCAATATTGTATCTTAAAACCGATAATATTTTTGTTGTGATTTTCGCTCACTTTTTAAATAACCTTTTTGCCGAAATAATTGTTGTTATGGACCCGAATAAGATTTTATTCACAAACAGTTGGGTCATGATGATAATGTCCATTTTGGCCGTCGTTTCATTTGTCATCATTTTAATTTTCATCATTGGCCAATTGAAAAAATTTAATACTAGTGATTTATAAAATTCTTATCATGGATATAAGAAAAATTGGTATTATTCTAATTCTTATCGGCATTGTCTTTACTGTAGTTTTTATAGACAATCAGCAGATTTTTGTTCCGGCACTGACTGTAACAATGTTGGGATTCTTCATTACTATTATAGGTTTTATCAGTGAAATCAGGAAAAGAAAAATTATCAATGACCGTTTGGATGAGGATATCGGGACAATTCTTCAGCCTTTAATCACCAAGTATTCCAATTTGAACAAACAATATAGAGAGGAGTTTGAAGGTGAGGAATATGCCGAAAAAAGATTGCAGCTGAACAGGGATTTGGAAAGGGAAATCACTGAAAAGCTTCCTTATTTGGAAAGCAGGGAAATCAAAAAGATTGTTATTGCATTTAGTAAAGAACAGGACAAAATGTAATATTTTTTTTCAAATTTATTTCAATGTACATTTTAATACAACAAGGTTTTAAATAGTACATTATACTTATTAATTATTAGTGATAAAATGTTTTCCCCAAATTTAAATGAAGCAAAAGAAATATGTAAAAATGAAGAATATAAACGAATACCTATATCTTATGAATTGTTTTCAGATATAGCGACACCAATAGAAGTTTTAAGAATTTTAAAAAGCATAAGCAAACATACATACATGCTTGAAAGTGTAGAGGATTCAAAAAAATGGGGAAGATACACATTTTTAGGCTTCGATCCTCTTTTGGAATTCACTTGCCAGAATGGCATTGTTAATATTAAGGGTGATAAGGACTTCAATGAATTTAATGATGATGAGATAATCATAGAAACCAACAATCCACGTGAAATTATCAAGGATTTGATAGAAAAGAACAAGTCTCCAAAATTGAAAGACCTGCCGCCGTTTACCGGCGGTTTTGTGGGGTATTTTGCATATGATTACATCAAATATGCTGAACCCACTTTGAATTTGGATGCAGAAAATCAGGACTGCTTCAAGGACATTGACCTGATGCTTTTTGACAAGGTAATTGCATTCGACAACTTCAAGCAAAAGATAATTCTCATAATCAACATAAAAACCGAGGATTTGGAAAGTAACTACAAAAAGGCATGTGATGAACTTATTGAAATGGCGGACTTATTGAAAAACGGTAAAAAATCAGACATTCTTCCATTAAAGTTAAAATCTGACTTCAAACCTGTCTTTTCACGTGAAAAGTATTGTGAAATGGTTGAAAAGGCAAAAAATTATATCTATGAAGGAGATATTTTTCAGGTAGTGCTTTCAAACAGGATAGAGGCGGAGATTTCAGGGAGCCTGTTTGACACCTATCGGGTATTGAGGACCACAAATCCTTCCCCTTACATGTTTTACTTTTCAAGTGACGATATTGAGATTGCTGGTGCCTCACCGGAAACTTTGGTCAAGTTAAACAACAATAAGCTTTACACTTTCCCGCTGGCGGGAACAAGACCTCGTGGAAAAACCGATGAGGAGGACCATGAGCTGGAACATGACCTGCTTGCTGATGAAAAGGAGCTTGCGGAGCATAATATGCTTGTTGACCTTGGAAGAAACGACATCGGAAGAATCTCAGAGATAGGGTCTGTAAAAGTGGAAAAGTATCTATCGATTGAGAAATTTTCACATGTGATGCACATCGGTTCTACAGTCACAGGAGATTTGAAAAGTGACTTGGACTCTCTTGCGGCAATTGATTCAATTCTGCCTGCCGGAACATTATCTGGTGCTCCAAAGATAAGGGCATGTGAAATAATAAACGAACTTGAAGACAATAAGCGTGGAATTTATGGCGGAGCTATCGGCTATGTTGATTTGAGCGGAAATATCGACACATGCATTTCAATCAGAATAGCCTTTGCAAGAAACAACAAGGTATTCATAAGGTCGGGGGCTGGAATTGTGGCCGACAGCGTTCCGGAAAAGGAATTTGATGAATGTTTAAATAAGGCAGCTGCCGTAATTGACGCTTTAAAAACTGCTGATGGGGGATTGCAATGATTCTTTTAATAGATAATTATGATAGTTTTTCATATAACCTGTACCAATTGATTGGTCAGGTAAATCCGGACATTAAGGTTTCAAGAAACGATAGGATAACAATTGATGAGATAAAGGAGTTAAATCCGGAAGCAATCATCTTGTCTCCAGGTCCGGGAAAACCGGAAAACGCCGGCATATGTATGGATTTGGTAAAGGAATTCCATGATGAGATTCCAATTTTGGGGGTTTGCCTGGGTCATCAGTCAATATGTGCCGCACTTGGCGGTGAAGTGTCCCATGCAAAAAGGCTGATGCATGGAAAGTCATCAAAAATTTCCCTTGACTATGATTTTATTTTCAAGGGGCTTCCTGGCGAAATAACCGTTGGAAGATACCATTCCCTTAGTCTGGTTGAAGATACTCTTCCGGATTGTTTGGAAATCATTTCAAAGGCTGGCGATGATGGTGAAGTCATGGCGGTAAAGCATAGGGAATTTAATGTTTATGGACTGCAATTCCATCCGGAATCAATTTTGACACCGGACGGATTAACGATTATTGAAAATTTCATAGAAAAAGTTGAAAGAGGTATATTATGATTAAGGAAGCTATTTTAAAAGTATACAAGCATGAAGATTTGACTTACGATGAAGCTTATAAAACAATGGACGAAATCATGACAGGTGAGGCAAGTGAAGTTCAGATGAGTGCCTATCTGACTGCCATGGCAATGAAAGGTGAAACAATCGAGGAAATCACTGCATCTGCTGAAGCGATGAGGGCTCATTGTTTGAGGCTCCTGAATGATGAAAAGGTCTTGGAGATTGTAGGTACAGGTGGTGACGGTTCAAATACCTTCAATATTTCAACAACTTCATCCATTGTCATTTCAGCGGCAGGAGTTCCGGTTGCAAAGCATGGAAACAGGTCTGCATCAAGCAAATGTGGGGCTGCGGATGTATTGGAGGAATTGGGTGTCAATATACATATAAGTCCAAGCAGAAGCCTGAGATGTCTGAAGGAAAATAATATCTGTTTCTTGTTTGCTCAGAATTATCATTTGTCAATGAAATATGTGGCGCCTGTAAGAAAAGAGCTCTCAATTAGGACAATCTTTAATATTTTAGGACCTTTGACAAACCCTGCAGGTGCTTCAATGCAGGTTTTGGGGGTTTATGAAAAGGAGCTTGTTGAACCGCTGATGGAAGTATTGAAAAATCTTGGTGTTGAATCAGCAGTTTCCGTTTATGGAATGGATGGAATGGATGAGATTTCAGTCAGTGATAAAACTTTTGTATGTGAACTTAAAGATGGTAAAACAATGTCTTATGAAATTTCACCGGAATACTTTGGAATGGAGCTATGTTCCAAGGGAGATCTTGTCGGTGGAGACGCCAAGGAAAATGCAAAAATTACCTTATCCATCTTAAAGGGTGAAAAAGGACCAAAAAGAAATGCCGTTCTATTGAATTCCGCTGCAGGATTGTATGTTGCAGGTAAAGTCGAATCCCTAAGGGAAGGTGTTGAACTTGCAGCCGAAATCATCGATTCCGGAAAGGCATTAAGACAACTTGAAAACTTTATTGAATTTACAAATGCTGATTAAAATGTTGGATGAAATAGTTGAAAAAACAAAAGAAAGAGTTGAAATGGCTAAAAGCATATTGCCATTGGAGGATATTAAAAAACAGGTTTCCCTATTGGAAATTTCAAATGAATTTCCTTTTAAAAAAGCATTAAGCGGGGAGGATATTTCCATAATTGCTGAAGTCAAGAAGGCTTCTCCTTCAAAGGGTCTTATTGCAGAGGACTTTGACTATCTGGCTATTGCAAAGGAATACGAGGCTGCTGGAGCCAGTGCAATTTCTGTTTTGACTGAACCTTATTTTTTCCAGGGTTCTGACGAATATCTTGAAGAGATTGCCAAAGAAGTCAATATTCCCATCTTGAGAAAGGATTTTGTCGTTGATGAATATATGATCTGGGAAGCCAAGATGTTAGGCGCTTCTGCTATTTTGCTGATAGTTTCAATCCTTGATGTTGTTCAGCTGAAAAAATATTTGGATTTGGCTCATGATTTGGGCCTTTCAGCAATTGTTGAGACTCATGACGGCGATGAAATCATGAGGGCAATGACTGTAGGTGCTGAAATTATCGGTGTCAATAACAGAAACCTGCAGGATTTCACTGTAGATATTGAAAATAGTATCAATCTACGTAGATGTGTCAGTGGAGATGTTATATTTATTTCAGAAAGTGGCATTAAAACACATGAAGATGTCGCCAGATTGAAAGAAAATGATGTCGATGCAGTTTTAATAGGCGAAACTTTAATGAAATGTGATGATAAAAAGGCTATGATTTCGGAGCTGAAAAATGGTTAAAATCAAAATCTGTGGAATCAAAAGATTGGAGGATATTGAAATGGTAAACAGATATAAGCCCGATTATATCGGATTTGTATTTGCTGATTCAAAAAGAAAGGTTTCACATGATTTAGCTAAAGAATTGAAGAACAATCTCGATTCGGATATAATTCCCGTAGGTGTTTTTGTAGATTCTCCCAAGGAGGAAATATTGGAATTGTTCGAAGATGGGATAATTGAAGTCGCTCAGCTTCACGGAAGCGAAAGTGAACAATATATATTAGATTTAAAGAAGAAAACTAATGGTGAATTAAAAATCATTAACGCAATTGAAATGACACTGGATGTCGATTTGTTGGAATACAATGATTCTAATTCTGATTACTTATTGCTTGACAGTGGCAAGGGCAGTGGAAAAACATTTGATTGGGGTCTGATTAGAAAAGACATAAAAAAAGAATTTTTCCTGGCGGGAGGATTGAATAGTGAAAATGTAACTCATGCTGTTGAGGAATTCAATCCCTATGCGGTTGATTTAAGTTCAAGCCTTGAAACTGATGATGTTAAAGATGAAAATAAAATAAAAGAGATAATGGAGGTTATAAATTGAGTAGAGGACGATATGGCGAATATGGTGGCCAATACATATCTGAAACATTAATGAATGAATTGCTTTACCTGGAAGAGCAGTACAATCATTATATGAATGACCCGGATTTTGTTGAAGAGCTCAATACATTGTTGAAGGAATATGCAGGAAGACCATCTTTATTATATTATGCTAAAAGAATGACAGAGGATCTTGGCGGCGCCAAAATCTATTTGAAACGTGAGGATTTGAACCATACCGGAGCCCACAAGATAAACAACGTCTTAGGCCAGGTATTGCTCGCTAAAAAAATGGGAAAAACAAGAGTAATCGCTGAAACAGGTGCGGGCCAGCACGGTGTGGCAACAGCAACAGCGGCTGCATTGCTTGACATGGAATGCGAAGTGTTCATGGGTGAAGTTGATACAAGAAGACAAGCTTTAAATGTTTATAGGATGGAACTCTTGGGAGCTAAGGTCCATTCGGTCAAATCAGGAACACAGACCTTAAAGGATGCTGTTAACGATGCATTCAGAGATTGGATTGCAAGAGTTCATGATACAAATTATGTAATCGGTTCCACAATGGGACCACATCCGTTCCCGATGATAGTCCGTGATTTCCAGGCTGTCATCAGTGCTGAAGCCAAAGAGCAATTCATGGAAAAGGAAGGAAAGCTTCCTGATGCAGTTATTGCATGTGTCGGTGGTGGAAGCAATGCAATGGGAGCGTTCTATAATTTCATTGAAGATGAAGATGTTAAATTGATTGGCTGTGAAGCCGGTGGAAAAGGAATAGACACACCATATAATGCGGCTGCACTTACAAACGGTAAAATTGGAATATTCCACGGAATGAAATCAATATTCAATCAGGGGGATTACGGTCAGATTGCACCGGTATATTCAGTCTCAGCAGGTCTTGATTATCCTGGAGTAGGTCCTGAACATGCATATTTGAGGGATACTGGTAGAGCGGAATATGTTCCAATAACTGATGAAGAGGCAGTAGAGGCATTCGAATACTTATCAAAAATGGAAGGGATAATTCCGGCTATCGAAAGTGCGCATGCAGTTGCATATGCCATGAAATTGGCTCCAAAAATGGATAAGGACGAGACAATTATGATATGTCTTTCAGGAAGGGGAGATAAGGATGTCAGATCAATTGCAGAATACAGAGGAGTTGATTTAAATGAGTAAAATACCTAATGCATTTAAAAATGGAACCGCTTTCATTGGATTTTTAACAGCAGGGGACCCAACAATAGACAAAACAGTCGAATACATTCTTGCAATGGAAGAGGCAGGATGTGATTTGGTGGAAATCGGTATTCCATTTTCAGATCCTATGGCAGAAGGTGTTGTAATTCAGGATGCAAATGTCAGGGCTTTAAAGCACAATACAACTACAGATGATGTTTTCGATATCGTCAGACGCGTTCGTGAAAAAACTGATATTCCTTTGGTCTTTTTAACTTATATTAATCCTGTTTTCTTTTACGGTTATGAAAAGTTCTTTAAGAGATGTGCCGAATTGGGCATTGATGGGATAATCTCTCCTGATTTGCCATATGAGGAAAAAGGTGAAATTAAGGATATTGCCCTTTCAAATGGGGTTGATGTCATTTCATTGATTGCTCCAACTTCAAAACAGAGAATACAAAAGATAGCTAGTGATGCAACTGGTTTTATTTATGTTGTTTCATCATTAGGGGTCACAGGAATGCGTTCAGAAATCAAAACGGATTTGAATGCAATTTTATCCGACATTCGCGAAGTCACTGATTTGCCGCTGGCTGTCGGTTTCGGTATCAATACTCCCGAACAAGCCAGTGAAATCGGTAAAATTGCTGATGGAGTCATTGTCGGCAGTGCAATTGTAAAAATCATCGAACAATATGGCGAAAATGCGGCAGGGCCTCTAAAGGAATATGTTTCAGACATGAAAAGGGCATCAAATGAATAATTTTCAGTGAATATCAAAGGATAACATTTTGACAGTCCCAATTTTCCTTGATTAGATAAACTTATAATATATAAAAAACAAATATAATTACATTATTTATAAGAGGATTATTTATGTTTAAAGCAGAATTAAGTGATTCTAGTATATTAAAAACCAGTTTTGATGCTATTTCATCAATCGTTGATGAAGTACAAATCCAAACTGACAGTGAGGGCATGAGATTAGATGCCTTAGACCGTAGTCACATAACTTTCGTACATCTAGAACTTAAAGCAAGTTTGTTCGATGAATACATTTGTGATGTGCCTGAAAAGATTAATATTGACACTGATGAATTCATGAGAGTGCTCAAACGTGCAAAATCTCAAGACAGAGTATTGATGTCTGTGGATGAAGGTAATTTCATCATTACCTTTGAAGGGGATGCAACAAGAACATTCAAAATCAGATTGATTGATATTGAATATGACAACCCAACTCCACCTCAAATTTCACATCCAACCACATTTAAGGTACGTTTCTCAATCTTAAAAGAAAGACTACTTTATAGCATCAGCTGACGGTGAATTCGGTGATGCAAGTATAAAGTATCTTCACGGAGAAAATATTCAGGAACATGCTAAATCTTTATTCTCTTTAGATAAGATTAGAGAAATGCTCAAAGCAGATAAATTTTCAGAGGAAGCGGAAATCAGTTTAGGTACCGACATGCCATTGAGTTTGACTCTCAATATGGTGACCGGTGACGGTAAACTCAGTTTCTTACTTGCTCCTAGATTAGAACAAGATGATTAATTTCATCGGTTCATCTTTTTTTTATTTTTAAAATTTAATTTTAGAGATGGTATTAAGTGGATAAATTCTATCAAAATTTACGTCAAATTCAAAAAAAAGAACGGAATAACGGTACATTGGCTCGTGTAGATGAGGATTTCTACAGTCAGCTACATAAATATATGGATGTGCTAAAAGAGGAAGCAATGAGCGATCCATTTTCAAAAGCCGTATCCTTGCTTAAGCAATCTCAAATTATCGCAACTGAAATTTGTGAAAGGCGTGAAAAGAAAATTTCAGAAGCTGCCGTTGTAAATATTCATAGGTCCTATCATTTATTTACGGGCAAGCCTAAGTTTGATCTGGTAGATACCACTCCATTGAATCTAACTCCCGAAGAGGAGAAGTTCTATTATTCCTTGCTTGATACCTTAAAAAATCATAGGAGCAATATATCTCTTGAAAAGTTATCTGATGATGAAACTCCTAAAAAACCAATTATAAAACCCAAAGAGACTCAGAAAACCACTTTAACTCCTAAAACCGAGGTTGAAAAAACTGAACCGGAACCGATTATTAAAGAAAAACCAGAACCTGAGGTTGCACCGGATGTAAAAAAACCTGTCGTAAAGCCGCAAGTAAAGCCAAAACCTGTTGAAAATATTGAGGACAATCCTAATGCTTTTGATGCTCAGGATGAGTTTTATGATTTTGAATCAAAAAAGGTGGCTAAAGAAACAGAACTCGTAACAATGCTTGTTTTTGATGATGTTGGGGCTATTGTGGGTGTTGATGAGAAAACTTACGGACCTTTCAGACCACAGGATATTGTAACATTGCCATTGGTAAATGCAAAGATATTTTTCAAAAATAGAAAAGGTCGTCAGGTCAAAATTTAACTATTTTTCCATTACATTTAAATATCTTGATAAATATATATACTAATCGTATCTATTTGTGATAATAAAAAATTATATTTTATATAATTTGGATTTCTGCTGTCTGTAGACTTGATGCGTTACAAAACAGTTTTTATCTCTAACGTTTTTTGATAGAAATAGAATTTAGATAAATTCATAGATAGATTTACAATGATTTATTAATTTACGGTGAAATAATGAAAATACCAAAAGAAAAAAGAACATACTGTCCTCACTGTTTTACGGTGAAATAATGAAAATACCAAAAGAAAAAAGAACATACTGTCCTCACTGTAAAAGACACACAGTACATGAGGTTCACACTGCAAAAAGAAGAAAAGCTAGTGAATTAACCTGGGGACAAAGACAATTCAGACGTGTGACTGCTGGTTATAGAGGTTACCCAAGGCCTTTACCTGCTGGAAACAAACCAGTTAAAAAATTAGACTTAAGACTTAAATGTAAAGAATGTGGCAAATCTCACATCAAACAATCTTTCAGAACAGGTAAACCTGAATTCGTAGCTAAATAAGGTGGTTAACATGGTTAGTAAAGGTAGAGGAAACTTTTTAAAAGTTAAATGTTTAGATTGTGACAATGAACAGGTTATATTCGACCGTGCTGCATCTGATGTAAAATGTATCATCTGCGGTAAAACTCTTGTCAAATCTCGCGGTGCTAAAGCTAAAATCACCGCACACATTGAAAAAGTTTTAAACTAGATTTCTAGTTTTTAACTTATTTTTTTACTATTTTTTATAATTTTTATTTAATGTTGGTGAGAATATGGTAAGAAAAAGTCAAGAATGGCCTGATGAAGGAGAACTTATTGTAGGTACCGTTTATAAAGTTCTTAATTATGGGGCTTTTGCTAAATTGGAAGAATATCAGGGCAAAGAAGCTTTTATTCATATTTCTGAAGTATCTTCTGGTTGGGTTAAAAATATCAGAGACCACGTAAGGGAAAATCAAAAAATCGTTTGTCGTGTTTTAAGAGTTAACCCTAAAAAGGGGCATGTTGACGCTTCCTTAAAAAGAATTCGTGAAGATCAAAGAACTAAAAAAATCCAACATTGGAAAATTGAACAAAAAGCTGAAAAATTCTTGGAATTGTCTGCTAAATCATTAGATAAGACTTTGGATGAAGCATATGATGAAGTGGGTTATGAGTTAATGGACATCTTCGGTGATGTTTATGGAGCTTTTGAAGCCGCTTCTGATGAAGGTGCTGAATCTTTAACTGAAGAAGGAATCCCTCAGGATTGGGCTGATGCCATTACTGAAGTGGCTAAAAAGAATATCACTCCTCCTGAAGTTCACATTAATGGTTATGTAGATATTGAAACTTTTGTACCTGATGGTGTAGACATTATCATTTCAGCCCTTAAGGCAGCTGAAGATAACGGGGACGAAGAAGAGGAAATCAAGGTCCAATGTGTTGGTGCACCAAGATATAGAATCACTGTTAAATCCACTGATTATATTTTAGCAGAAAAAACTCTCAAAGCAGCAGCTGACAGATGCATTGCAGTTGTTGAAGAATCCGGCGGTAACGGTTCATTTTTAAGAGAGTTAGATTAATTAGATTTATATGAATATGAAAATGAATAAATGTCCGGAATGCGGAATTTATACTTTAAAAGATGCTTGCCCTAAATGTGGAGGACCGCTTAAAGTAATTTATCCTCCTAAATTTTCTGTAGAGGATAAATACGGTAAATATAGGCGTATATTAAAAAAAGAGGCAATGAATAAGGAGTAATACAATGAATACTGCAGAAATTACTGTTTTAGAAGAAGTTGAATTGAACAATCCTATTTTCATAGAAGCGTTACCTGGTCTTGGACATGTGGGTAAACTGGCTGCTGATCATATGATTGATGAATTGGGAGCTACCAAGTTTGCCGAAATTCATTCTCCAACTTTCCCTCCTCAAGTTCTTGTAAAGGAGGAAGGCATTATTGAGAACATGTTCAATGAGCTATACTACATGAAAGGTGTTGGCGAGGATAATTTGGATTTGATTATTCTTGTGGGCAATACTCAAGCTTTATCTCCTGAAGGACAATACCTTGTTTGCAAAGAGATTTTGGATTTTGTCTGCGATTTTGATATTGACAGAATTTTCACATTGGGCGGAATGGTTACTTCTCCACAACCTGTTGAAAATCCTAAGGTATTTGGAGCGGCAACCTGTGAAGCTAATGTTGAACTGTTAAGGGAAGCTGAAGTTGAAATAAGGTCTAATGATGGTGGAATCGTTGGTGCTTCCGGATTATTCTTAGGTTTGGGCGTTCGCAGAGGAATCGAAGGGTCTTGCCTTATGGGTGAAACCCCTGGCTATTTCATAGATGCGGAAGCTGCTGAAGCTTTGCTGTTAAAATTATCCCATTTGCTTAATTTTGAAATCAATACTGATAAATTAGATGAAAGAGCTGAAGAAACCAGGCAAATGATTGCTAAAGCTCAACAGATGGAACAGGACATGATTAATAAGGCAAATGCCGGAAACGCAGATGATTTAAGATATATTGGATAATTAATCCAATATTCATTTACTTTTTTTTATGAATGTAATTGTCATTCCCGATACTTCGATGATTGTAATTCCATTGATTGAAAAGAATGGACATACTTACTTATCCCCTAGCAATTTCTCCCGCTATGACAATATGGACATTTGCGAAGGGAACCTGACATTTGATAACCTGATTACAAAATATTCATCAAGTGAACTTCCGTCAGGTGTCAGGTCAAGATTATTTTTGTTTTCTAAAGTAATTGACGGGGCAGATGCTGCAATAATCATTGGAAAGCGTCCCCGAAATTATGAAAAGCTTTACAGTCCATTGAATGATTTGATACTTTTTGGAGGTAATGCCTGCAACAATGCACACAGCCTCTTTG
The DNA here is from genome assembly GCA_902794475.1 of uncultured Methanobrevibacter sp. Lineage (GTDB taxonomy): Archaea > Methanobacteriota > Methanobacteria > Methanobacteriales > Methanobacteriaceae > Methanocatella. Next base: position 12,774 of record CADBHR010000062.1, read on the forward strand.
TCAAAATTGTCAATGATTTGGATATTCCGACTTTAAAGCTTGCTTTTCCAACTACTCAAGAGGAAATCATTGCATTGATTGATAAGACTAACTCTTTTTTACAAAATTTAAGTTCAACTGATGAGATTGGTGTTGATTTAAGACCCGGAAAAGAAAAATATCCTGTTTCTCAACTTAAAAAAATATTAAATAATAATAGTTTCTAACAGTTAATCATGTTAGTAAATGCTGATTTTCATATTCACAGCTGCTTTTCAATGGCATCATCAAAGGATATGCTGATTAAGAATATGGCTCCCAAATCAAAATTGAAGGGCTTGCAGCTTTTGGGAACCGGTGATGGGCTTCATCCGAAGTGGCTGGATATCATTGATGAAAGTACCACTTATTCAGGGGATGGAATTTATACCTATGATGATATGGATTTCGTTTTGACAACTGAAGTTGAAGGAAAAAGTAGAATTCATCATCTAATCATCATTCCTGATTTGGACATTGCCCGTGAGATGTCTGAGAAGTTGCCTTCAAATAACAAGAATGCTGATGGAAGGCCTAAAACAAAGCTTGGAGGAGCTGAACTCTTGGATTTTGCTCATGACTATGGCTGTTTGATTGGTCCTGCACATGCATTTACTCCCTGGACTGGAATGTATAAGTCACATGACAGCATTTATGACTGTTATCAGAATGCTCCTGATTTTGTTGAATTGGGTCTGTCGGCAGACACTTTAATGGCAGATACGGTTTCAGAGCTTAAAGATTTTGTTTTTTTGACTAATTCTGATGCTCACTCTCCATGGCCTCATAGGTTAGGCCGTGAATTTAATCAAATAGAATTGGATGACATTTCCTATTCTTCAATCAAAAAGGCATTTAAAAACAAGGACGTTAAAGCCAACTATGGATTGGTGCCTAATTTGGGAAAATATCACATGACCGCATGCACAAAGTGCCATAAATTAATCGATCCTTTGGAAGCTCGTGAAAATAAGATGAAATGTTCGTGCGGAGGTACAATCAAAAAGGGTGTGGATTTTAGAATATCCGAGATAGCAGATTTGGACAAGCCAGTTCATCCCAGTTTCAGGCCTAAATATGTTCATCTGATGCCTTTGGCCGAAATAATCTCTTCTGTTTATGATAAGGGGGTTACTACAAAATTTGTACAGGGGATTTGGCAAAGGCTGATTGATAATTTCGGCACGGAGATTAATGTTTTGATTGATGTTCCATTGGATGAGATTAGTAATGTTGATGGAAATGTTGCCTTGGCAATTGAATCTTTCAGAAATAATACGATTAAGGTCATCCCCGGTGGTGGTGGCCAATATGGTCAAATATTGTTTAAAAAAGAAGAAAAAAAGTCTAAAGTCGTTACTTTAGACAGTTTTTAATGAGCGGACTTGGAGGGATTTGAACCCTCGATCTTAAGATTAGGAGTCTTACGCCCTTCCAGACTAGGCTACAAGCCCATTAAATATACAAGTCATTAAAAATAATTTTCATAGAAAAAGAATTCATAAGGACGGACCCGCCGGGATTTGAACCCGGGATCTTCGGATTAGAAGTCCGACGCCCTATCCAGCTAGGCTACGGGCCCTTACATACAGCAATAATAACTTTATTTTTCTTATTATATATACTTATCTATTTCATTAAAAATAAAAAAAAGGATTAAAATTAAATTTTATCCTCTTCCAGTATCTCCTGATGAATCTGCAACACTAATGGTGTCTACAACATTTCCATCTTGGTCATAGATTGTAAAGTACCAGTATCCATCAGAGTAATATCCGTCGCCAGCGTAACATCCTTCTTCTAATACTGAATCAGCTGCAATGGCTTGTGCACTTGAATATGATAGTTGTGTACTTGAACTTCCACTGTCGCTGCTACTGGAGTCTGAACTGCTACTGCTGCTACTGTCACTACTGGAGCTTGATGAACTGCTTGAGGAATAATCTGAAGATGAATCTCCTCCATCTGATGAGCTACCTGAATATGAGCCAGAATCAGATGATCCAGAATCTGATCCGGAACTACCACTTGTAACTGCTACAGAAGAATTAGAAATGTTTCCTAATGTGGTATTGTTTCCAATTCCATTTCCAGCATTATTTGCTCCCATACTAGATAAATTTGAGAATATTGGGTTATCACTATTGGTTATGCCGTATGCAGTAACTGCCGCTGCGATACATAATACAATAATTATTGAAATGATTATATTTGATTTATCCAATTTTTTCCCTCCTATCACTCGTATTTGATTATAATAAGTAAAATTAGTTTTTTATCTTTTATATATATTTCGATTTATAATTTTTGAAATGCTTATTAATAATAATAAACATATATAGTTAATGTTAGTTTCTAATTTATAATTGAGGTGACATATTTGAAAGATAGAGTAGTTATATCCCCTACAACTCGTCAAGAGGGCCATGCCGAACTCGTCA
>CADBHR010000063.1 GCA_902794475.1 uncultured Methanobrevibacter sp.
AATGTCTACATATTTGTGGCCCATACCACTGGAGCAAGTCCTGATGAAGTGGAAATGCTGTTTGAAAATGCGGATATCGTTACCGCATGTGCATCCAAGGCGGTTTCTGACTATGCCGATGAGAATAAGCCATATTACTATGGAGTAAAGGTTCCGATCTTCTGTGCAAGTGAGGATGGCAGAAAGTTCTTGGATGTAAGGCTTGAACATATCGGAAAGCCGCTGACAACCAATGATTATCCAAGGGACAAAAGCGATGCTCCACATAAACTGATTTAGAGTGTGAAATATGAAGATAATATTTTTTGACACTGAAACAACAGGATTGGATTTTAAGGAATCACGAATTATCGAACTTGCAATGCTGATAGTTGAAGACGGCAAAATCGAAGAATATGATGAATTCATCAATGTCGGTTTTGATTTGCCGTCCAAAATCACTGAAATAACTGGAATAACAGATGAGATGCTGATAACTGAGGGTATAAGTGAAGTAACCGTTGCAGAGGATTTGAAAAATTATTTGACTCCTGATACATTGATGATTGCACATAACTGTCAATTCGACTTGACTTTTGTTTATGGGCTTTTAAAAAGGCATTATCCGAATGATGCTGAAGATATAGTATCAAATCTTAACTGGATTGATACTGTAACGGTCTTAAAGGATCGTAAAGAGTTTCCGCATAAGCTGATTGATGCGGTTAAGTATTACGGCATTGAAGAAGTCAATTTCCATAGGGCAATCGATGATACAAAGGCATTATATGATGTAACTATAGCACTGAAAAATGAACGTGATGATTTGGCTGAATATATTAATGTTTTTGGATATAATCCTAAATGGGGCGTAAGTGGGCCTAAATTCCCATTCATTGAATATAAAAGACAGTATTTTAATAAAAGGATTGTGGGGCCTGATGATATTTTGCCTAAAAAATAGGTTCGGGTAAATCTTGCCTTCGGCTTGAAATGGGGTTTTAAAAAAAATAGTTTTTTTTTACTGCAATGCATTTTGGATTTGAAAAGCTAAATCCAATGCTTTTTGAGCATCTTTTGGAGTGATGATAGTTACAATGTTGTAATCTGCATCGACTCTTAATTCGATGAAATCTGCATATTTTTTGCTCATTGCCTTTTTGTTTAATTCATTTAAGGCAATGCAAATTGCAGCATGGTATCCAACGTCATGTTTGGAGTAATCTTTCACATCATTGTATGGACCATTATTCAAAATCCATTCCTGAACGTGAAGATATGTTGATAGATATGCTCTGTTAATAATAGTTCGGTCTATGCATTGCAAATCGTAGTGTTCTGCTGAATATTCTTGATTTTGAATGTATTCGGCAAAGTCTAATAGATGTTGAGGTACAAATGCATGAACCATAATCATACCTCAGTACCTGTCAGAGACGGCAACATTACAGACTTCCATCAAGTTATCATAACCTTCTTTTGCAGCAAAAGCATCTACTTCATCGGAAATTAAATCCCATACATCAAAAATTTCCTGATTTGACCAGGTTTTTGGGGCTCTGATATAGAATGAAGCAAATGAGTTATTATTCAGAGGATTTTTTTCTCTAAATAATATTTCACCTAAACCATATTTCTCACTTAATAATATGAGTTTCTGTTCAAGTTTGCTTAGAAATTCGTCATTTTGAACAACTTTGCTTTCACAAGAAGGCATAATCGGACCATTTTGCAAATATTCTATCATGTTTTCGCCATTCTTCTTTCTTATTTTGCCTGCCACATTAATACTATTGAATTTAAAAATATATAAAGTTTATTGCTTCTTTTAATTCATTAGATTATGTAGTTAAATCAATATTTAGGTTAAAATATAATTTTACGGACTTAAATCAATTTTTAAATTAATATAAAAAAAGTTCATAGAGGTTGATGGGAAGATTCCATATCTTCCCAAACGGTAGAGAAATTTGTCAGTATAATGGAGGTTGGGAAAGATTTCTGTATCTTTCCCCGAGGTTAAAATATGGTTAGAAATTAAATAATAACTGGGAGGAAAATAGGGAAGTTGAATTTCTTCCCTACATGTATTGAACTAATTGTTCATCATTTTTTTGCATATTTCCTGGCTTCACTTTATCTATTGCTTCTTTGAAGTATTTGTATGTGATTTCACTGGCTTCAAGGTCATCTCTTAGGGCAAGCATTGCAGCTTCTCTGCAAACAGCTTCAATGTCTGCTCCAACATAACCGTCAGTGTTTTTGGCTAATTTTTTGATATCAACGTCATCCGCCAAAGGCATTCCTTTGGTATGCACTTCAAAGATGGATATTCTTGCATCTTCGTCAGGTTCGCCAACTTCTATGTGTCTGTCGAACCTTCCAGGCCTCATCAAACCTGCATCCAGAATGTCAGGTCTGTTGGTTGCCGCAATGATTGCAACGTCTTCAAGCTCTTCCAAACCGTCCATTTCTGTTAACAGTTGGTTGACCACTCTTTTTGTAACGCCGCTGTCAGTGTCGTTTCCGCTACGGGTGCTGGCTATTGCATCGATTTCATCGAAAAAGATCACTGTTGGTGAAGCCTGTTTCGCTTTTCTGAATACTTCTCTTACACCCTTTTCGGATTCTCCGACCCATTTGGAGAGGAGTTCCGGACCTTTGACTGAGATGAAGTTAGCTTCGCTTTCGCTTGCCACAGCTTTTGCAAGCAATGTCTTACCGGTTCCAGGAATTCCGTAAAGCAAGGTTCCTTTTGGAGGTCTGATGCCTAAGCGTTGGAAGGTTTCAGGATGTTTAAGTGGCCATTCGACAGCCTCTTTCAGTTCCTGTTTCACATCTTCAAGACCGCCCACGTCATCCCATTTGATGTCCGGTATTTGGACGAGAACTTCCCTGTTTTTTCCATGACCTCTTTTGGGATTTCCTCATCGTTTTGAATTTCAGGAAGAATCCTTCTTACAACTCTCATAGCTGCCTCTTTACATAATGACTCCAGATCTGCCCCTACGCATCCGTGGGTTGTGTTTGCGATTTTCTCAAGGTCAACATCCTCTGCAAGTGGCATGTTTCTTGTGTGGATTTCAAGGACTTCTTTTCTCTCTTCAGAGTCAGGAACTCCAATTTCGATTTCACGGTCGAATCTTCCAGGTCTTCTAAGAGCAGGGTCAAGTGAATCAGGTCTGTTGGTTGCACCGATTACCACCACTTGTCCTCTGGATTTGAGACCATCCATTAAAGTTAAAAGTTGAGCAACAGTTCTTCTTTCAACTTCTCCGTTTGTCTCTTCTCTTTTTGGAGCTATTGCATCGAGTTCATCAATAAATATGATTGAAGGTGAGTTTTCTTCAGCCTCTTCAAAGTATTCCCTTAGGTTCTCTTCGGATCCGCCCACGTATTTGCTCATGATTTCAGGACCGTTGATTGCAATGAAGTGAGCGTCACTTTCGCTGGCCACCGCTTTGGCCAGTAATGTTTTACCGGTTCCAGGTGGACCGTGCATCAATACTCCTTTTGGTGGTGCAATACCAAGTTTCTCGAAGAGTTCAGGTCTTTTGAGAGGAATTTCAATCATTTCCCTTACCTTTTTGACTTCCTCTTTTAATCCGCCGATGTCCTCGTAGCTTACATCAACGAGGTTTCCGACACCTTCGATTTTGCTTACGTCAACTGGGGTTTCATGCAGTTGAACTTCGGTGTTAGGTCCTACAATGACGATGTCTTTCGGACTGGTGGACACTACTGCAAACTTGATTTCTTTCATTGCAGGAGTATAGTCCATCAATTCATCAAATAGGCTATTGAAGCCCATCCTTGGCCTTGGTGCTCTGATTTGGGATCCGATGATGTCCCCTTGAACCATCACTTTTCCTGCGAATAGTCCGCGAACATCTCCTTGTACACGGATATTGTTGTCAATTGGAGCTAAAACAACTTTTTTCGCTTCGGTAGCTTTGGTTTTTTTGATTGTAACCTCTCCGCCAATGGTTGCTCCGGAATTTTTACGGACAAGTCCGTCAATTCTTATTACTCCAAGTCCAATGTCGGTTTGAGAAGGAAGAGCAATAGCTGCAGTTCTTCTTTCACCAACAATCTCAATCAGGTCTCTTTCATTGATTCCTAAATCGTCCATGACGTTTGGATCGAGTCTTGCAACGCCCTGGCCTACATCCTTTTGTGAAATTGCTTCTGCAACTTTTAGTGTGATTTCATTTTCTGCCATTTTTATCATCTCCATTTGGCTGTAATGTATGTAAATGTAATGTGTCAAAATCTTTTTGTTACTTTTTGTAACTTTATTGACAAAGTAATCTGTGTATGTTTTACTATATAAATGTTTCGGTTTTATGAGTTTTTCAATACTCCTTAAAAATAGGTAATTTATGATATAAATTATGGTTAGATGATTATTAATGTTAATTTATAATTTAAAATTTTATTGATAAAAAATAGTGATGATTAAAGTGTTATATTAGAAATTGAAATTTAATTACTTTTAGACACTTTAATATTTGTTCGTATGTAATGAAACAATTATCTGATGACTCCACCAAATCCGGTGAATAATTCTTTGACCTGCTCGATATCTTCTTTGGTTAATGCAGTAACCACAAATGTCAAGCTAATGAAATCATCATCGATTTGAGGGCCGTTATATCTATCAGTTAAGTTTATATCCAGCAGATTTTCGTGCATCAGCACAGTTTTTTGGATGATGTCGACATCGACATTCTTTGGAAATACGCAGCTGATGGATTCGGTTTTTGTTTTCATGTTTTCAATCTTCCATTGGTGAAGCTCTTCCGGAAGCAGGATCCTGATGTTTGCAATGCGCAATTCTTTAATTTTGTTGCCGTCCTTTAAAACGGCAGTCTTGCCGTCAATGCTTTCAAGAATTCCGACATGGATTTTTCCGGAATATATATGCTTAAGCCCAACTTCCTCACCAACGGATTCATTCAGGTAGCTGTATTCATAGCTCAGGGCGCCGATTGCCTTGTCACTTCTACCTAAAGCGTTTGTAATGTCTCCCATATGCTTTGTGGCCTTGATTGCAATGTTTATGAATTCCTCTTCATCACCGTTGTTGATTACATCCCTAAGCTCCAAGGCCGCTTCCGCAAAGGTGTTTCTGATTTTGTTTCCATTGCTGTTCATTGATTGGATGTTGTATGTCAGATATGGGTTTTGGGATACGATACGGGCAATCATATCAATCATCAGATTATAAATCGGACTTTCATAGTCTTCAGTCTCAGAGATATCGACCTGCAGCTTTTCAATTGCGGATGCGGTTGAAATGAATGAGAAGTGGGTGAGAACCTGCACTATGCTCATCATGAAATCATGCTTTTCGGCAGTGGTTTCAATGACTCTCATGTTCTTGCCCGCCAGGTAGTCATAGACTTTACCGTACCATTTTCCCTTCTCGGGGGCGGTAAGCACAATCACCTGATTGTCCAGCCGGGTTGTTCTCGGACCAAAAACAGGGTGTGTTGGAATGTATTCCACGCTTTCAGGCAACACTTCGCCCATGGTTTTTGTAGGCCCTTCCTTTACGGAAGTGACGTCAACCATGAGGGAACCGCTTTTCATGAATGGGGCGACTTCACGAATGACATCGCAGGTATGTTGAATCGGTACCGAAATCACCAAAATATCACTCATTTTGGCAAGATCGTCATTTGATTCAATATAATTGACATTCAATTCTTCTGCAACTTTTCTGCCCTTTTTGTGGTCACGGCCGGTAATGCATACCTCAAATTCATCTCTGAAATAATATATCAGGGTTTTACCTAAACCGTCGCTTCCACCAATAATTCCAACATTCATTTTAATCATTTATAGTTTTTGTAATAATATATTATATAAATTAGTAACAAGAAAAATTATCTTGAATTATGAAAATTATAAACGAAAATGAAAAGGAAGGAATAGTTGAAGTTGTTCCCGAAACATTGGATGATTTATGGCATCTTTCACATGTTATAGAGGTGGGGGACAATGCATCATCTAAAACAACACGCAGGATTCAGGATACCAGTGGAGATAAAACTAGAGGAGACAGGGGAGTTAAAAAAACATTCTATCTTGGTTTGGATATTAAAAACATATCATTTCACCTCTTCACCGGTAAGTTAAGGCTGACAGGGGTAATCACAAGAGGTCCGGAGGATTTGATACCGCTTGGGTCACACCACACCCTCGAGGTCAAGCTGAATGTTCCCTTGAAAATCACAAAATCAAGATGGCCGAAATGGGCAATCAAAAGGTTGAACCAGGCTATTGAGGCATCCAAAAAGTTATCCGCAATCATTGTGGTTTTGGAGGATGATGCAGCAACATTGGGCTTGATGAGACAGTTCGGAATTGAATATTATGGTCCGATAAAGGGGCATGTTTCAGGAAAAAGAATAGTTGACAAGAACAGGCAGAAAAACATCATTCAATTCTATGAAAAGGTCATCGAGTCAATTGTCAAGTTCGATTCGATTCAAAACATTGTCATTGCAGGACCGGGCTTTGTCAAAAATGATTTCTATGATTACTTAAAGGACAAGCATAATGATCTGGCAAAGATTTCAATCATCGAATCAACAGGTTCCGGAGGCAGAAACGGAATTAGCGAGGTTCTCAAGAAGGGGACAGTTGAAAAGTTGACTGCGGAAAACCGTGTAGCCCTGGAGATGGGAGCTATAAATAATCTTTTGTCTGAAATAGGAAGAAATTCCTCAAAGATTGCATATGGTATCAGACAGACTCAAAATGCAATCAACTTGGGTGCGGTTTCTCAGCTATTGATATTAGATACGAAAGTGGCCGGTGAAAACATGGGTGAGGCCATGGATATGGTAGAGAACATGAAAGGTGAAGTTCTGGTCATCAGCAGTGAACACGAAGGTGGAAAACAGCTGGAAAGCCTCGGAGGCATGGCCGCAATTTTAAGATATCAGATTGATTAATATTTATATATTAAAAAAATTATAACTTATAATTAAGATTTTTTTAGTGATTTATATGATGTATTCATCGATATTTTTTGCATTAATATATGTTTTTATCGTCACTGCGGTAGGTACGGCAGTGGTGGATATAATATTCCGATTTTTAGGAAAAAGGGGGTATTTGGGAAACCTCTATCCTAATGTAAGGGGCGGAATTCCACGTGCTGTGGGAATAGTTCCTGCAATCGTATTGTCATTTTACATGTTGCCGGGATATAATAATCTGATTTTGATAATAGGTATTTTTGCATTAATCGATGATATTCTAGGAAGAAAGGAATCTCCGTTTGGAATAGAATGGGGTCAGCTTTCAAGAGGAATAGGAATCATTCTTGTCATGGTTGCCGGAATATTTGAAGGATTGGGCGTTTCAGCCATTTTCATAGCGCTGATGGTTCAGCCTATGAACATTTCAGATATGCAGCCGGGATCCTGCTGTATCGTAACAATCATAATGTCCGTTCTGACAATTGTTGTAATGATGCTGATCGGTTCAGTGCCTGCCGAGGAACTGCCTGCAATTTATACTCCATTGCTGCTTCTGGTAGTTTGTCTGGCCTACTCTCCGCTTGACTTTTCAGGAAAAATCATGCTGGGTGAAGTTGGAAATCATGTTTTCGGAATTTCCTTGGGCATTGCGTTTTATATCATGGGAGGACTGGTTGGAGTTCTTCTGTTCGGAATCATAACCACAGCATTGATTGCATTTGTAAGAAGACAAACCCTAAAAGTATTCTTCAGACAGAATTTGGGAATAATTTACCCTACATTCGGAGATTACTTTATGGATGTCTTAACCGGCGGAGGATTGGGAGACCTTCTCAGGAAATGGATATTGAAAGACAAGCAGCATAACGTAACTAATCCTTTATTGATTGCATTAGGATTTAGAAGACTGTTATACAATCCTCATGCATCAACTTATAGGAGATATGTTCCGGATAATTATATTCCTCGCTTAGGTAAAGGAGAATGAGTTTTATGAAATGTTTATTTATCGTCACAGGCAGAGGGCTTGGCGGAGATGCAATGACTGCCTTAAATGCAATGAAAGCCCTTGAAAGAAAGGGCGTCCAGTGTGAAATTGCACTTGATGAATCCGCTCACGGCACTCTATTCGAAAAGCATGGATACAACTGGCATAAGATTTCAGTTCCTCATGCAGGAGGCCACTCTGCAACCAAACTGTCTGCCATTAAGGGTGCTTCCAAATTATTCATCGCTACCTTTAAAGCCAGAAGCCTTATTAAAAAATTGAAGGTTGATTTTGTAGTAGGTGTTCTGGGCGGAGGGGCCATTGTCGCTTCCCTTGGAGGAAAGGCTGCAAGAAAGCCAACATTTTCCCTGATTTCAACACCTCTGGATTCAAAGGTATGCCCTAAATTCAACCAATGTTACATTCTGCCTGAACTGAACATGTTCAGATGGGATGAGCTTCCAAAAAACACTGCCAAGGCATTTTACCCATTGGCGGAAAACATGGGCGATGGTGTTGAAGCCAAAGCTCTTGAAAAATTGAAGGAATATCCTAATTTTGATGAAAACAAAAAGACAATCGTATTTTCATCAGGGTCATCTATCTTTAAAGGTATGGTTGATGCAATCAACATCGTTGCCGATAAGACCGATGAATACAATCTTGTTTTGGTCGGATTGCCTTTAAAGGAGGAATACGGTGAGCTGATCGATGAGGAAAAAATCGTATATGTCGGATATATTGATTGGATTAATCACTTATTCAAATTTGCTGATTTGACTGTTTTGACTGATGACGGTGTGTCATTGGAAGAGGCATTTACCAATGGAAAGCCTATTGTGGCTCTTGCCCGTGTTAAATGGGGAAGATATCAGAACATGGTCAGTGTATTCAAGGGGGCCATGATTGAATCCACTGTTGAGGATGTTTGTGAAAGTATTGATGAGGCTTTCAGAAACTATGATTCCATGCAGGAAAAGGCTTTGGTATATGGAAAGCAATGCATGGCTGCCGCTGATGATTTGGCTGAGGATATTTTAAAAAGAGTAAAATAGTGGTGTTATAACCACATGTTTTTTATTATTTTATAGTTTGTATCAGTTGACGGATGTATCTCTATGAATTCTCCATAGTCATCCAGGTCATAATCCATTCTCATCAGGTATGACAGGTATGCTATATCGCTTACGGAAGACGGTGAGATATGGTTTATTTTATTCAGTCTGTTTTTGTTTTTATCGAAGTCTATTTCTGTATATCCTGTTTCTCCATTAAGTATTTTCCAGAATGCTCCAGGACCGCCAATTCCAGGGAATGAAATTGTTGCCTTTTCATCATCACTTAAGCTCACTTTTTCATTTTCAACAAAACTCACTTCCATGTTCAGACTCAATGTTTGAGGAATGCAATCGTAGGTCATTTTATTTCCATATCCTGCCATGTTCCTTGCAGCTGTGATGCCCTCCTTTCTAGCTACTGGTGTTAGTTGATATCCTCCGGTAACATCACCCGCAGCATATACATGGTCGACACTGGTTTGCATCATTTCATTGACTTTAATGGTCTTGTCATCATTCAGCTCAACAAATCCTTCAGCTATTTCACTGTTTGGTGTCCTTCCGGTTGCAAAAAATGGTCTTCCTTCCAGTTCCTCTTGGTCTCCTGTCAGAACCTTGTCTTCAAACACTTCAATCACATCAGTGTTTTCAAAAACGTTGACATTTGGAATGATCTTTTTCAAAACATATTCTTTGGTTTTTTCGTTAAGTTCCTTTAAGAATGTGCTTCTTGCAAGGACATTGACCTCACTGCCGAGTGTGGCGTAGATATTGGCTATCTCACATGCAATGATTCCTCCACCGATTATGTTTAATTTTTCTGGAACATCATCAAGCTTCAGGATGTCCTTGTTGGTCAATCCGAACTCGCTTCCTTTGACATCCGGGATGAATGGGCGGGCGCCAGTAGCTATTAACAGATTATCATATTCAAAGCTTTCACCGCCGACGACTACACTGTCCCCTTCAATGCTTGCCTCTCCATAAATGACATTGTTGCCAATGCTTTCGTTTTCCATCTGATTCAATTTACGAAGCATGACCTGTGTTTCTGTAATCTTTTCAACAATCTTGTCATATGAAATGTCGATTTGGCTTTTCAGAAATCCATGTTTGTTGAACCTGTTGTTTTCGTCTATGAATTTGGTAATGTCTGTAAGTGCGCATATGACCATGCATCCTTCATTCAGGCATGTGCCTGCAATGTGGTTTTTCTCAATTAAGGTGACCTCTTCACCCAATTTTCCAAGTTCTAAAGACCCTAATCTTCCTGCAGGGCCTGATCCGATAACAATATTTTTCATTTTAACACCTTTTAGATAGTTTTATATAATACTAACGTTTAATATTAATAATATATTAAATTTTGGAGATAGATAATTATGTGTATTGCGGCACCCGCTCAAGTAGTTGAAATTAACAGAGAGGATAACTGGTTGTATGCCGACTTTGGTGGAGCAAGACAACAAGCAAAACTTGATCTTTTACCAGATGTAGAGATTGGAGATTATGTTTTAATCCACGCTGGTTATGCAATAGAAAAATTAACTGAAGAAGCTGCTAAAGAATCTTTAGAAGCTTGGGAAGAACTTTTGGAAGTTCTTGAAGAAGAAGACAGAGAAATGGAACAAGCAAGAATGAATGCTGAGAATCAGTAGATAGACACTCTTGTTACTCCTTTTATTTTTAAAAATTCATTTATCAAATCACCCTCAACGGGTTCTTCTGTAATTATTGTCAGTATAGGATTTTTCTGAAGCTCAGTGTCTTCAGCATAAGCCTGTCTGATACTTATTCCTTTTTTTGAAATCAAATTTGTTGTGTTTGCCAATATTCCTTCGCTGCTGGATCCCACTTCTATTTCGATTACTCCCAATTCCAGATTTTTGGCAATGTTTTTAAGCAGTGTTCCGGCAGGTATGATGTTGCTGAACAGGTTATATAAGTCTTTATCATCCTGGATTATTTCAATTGTTGATTTGATTGCACGTCTGTCAACTTCAGCTGCAGTTGCCAGTGCCTTATCGCTTATTTTCAGGTTTCCGCAGTAGATTTTGCCGTCATCTTTCAGTGACAGTCCAAGTTCAATCATTTTTTCCGCAACTCTCAATCTTGCAGGGTATTTTTTGAATTTCTCATTGACCTTTTCCCACATTTTAATCATCATTCCTACTTTTTGTACATTCAAGTTAATATTTGTAGAATGATGTATATAAAAATTTGTAAAAAATTGTCGATAAAGTTGTCATGAAAATGAAATATTCCTGAAAAAATAGTTTTAGTAGGCTAGATGGGATTCGAACCCATGACCTCCCGGTTATCAGCCGAGCGCGCTAACCAAGCTGTGCCACTAGCCTATGAGATTTGTGTGACAGTGGTTAAACATAGAAATTAATCGAAAAATTAAAATTTTATCTGTTAATCATTTCGTTAATGGAATCTGCCATTGCATGTCCTTCAACAGTAATGATTGCTTTTTCAATTCCTTCAACGTTTTCTGCTCTGATTTTAGCATCAGCAGCGATACGGGTAATACTCATACAACCTGGGTTGGTTGGTTTGAGAGTAATTTTAGCTTGATCGCCTTCAACGGCAATATCTTGTACAATGCCCATTTCTACAATACTAATTCCCATATGTGGGTCATTAATTGGAGTAATAGCGTCTTTAATATCGTTTACTAAATTTTCTGACATAATAATTCTCCTAAAATTTATGTATTTATAATTATTAATAATGTTATTTATAAATATTGTTATTTTTTCAAGCGATGTTTTAATTTAACGGCAATACCATTATTACATTCTTCCATTTCATGACCTGTCATTACGGCTCTGCCAACTCCGACAACGGTGTCGTCATGAACAACAACGACCTCATCGTTAGGAATGATTTTAGGGTCTGCCTTTTCAATTCCTGGTGCAAAAACAGTGTTTGTTTCAAGGTTGAAATCTATATTGACAATATTGATTCCCAAATCTTTTAGGATTTCTCCCCCAGGCAGATTTAGTCTGAATAATCCATAATCCTTATTCAATAATGCCAATTGGGTGCCGTTTGATAAAATTCTTTTATGGTACATTCCCTTGGTTTTGACATTCTCGGGAATGAATTCTCCACCATTTTCACCAAACTGATATTTGGCGATTGATTTGAGTCCATGCAATGTCTTGTTTTTTCCCTTCACTTTTTGATGATTCTTAAGTTCCATTCTTAAGTTATAAAGTGAGTCCGGTGAAGTCGGACGTTCATCCTCGCAGACATTGACAAAATCATCACAGTAAGCCTCAAGGGATTCCAGATAGCCTCCGGCAAGGTTGGCCACAATATTTTTGCCTTCACAGTATTTTGCTATTAATCTGCCGCTCTCTTCAATCTCATCTGAGGACCATGATCCTGTAGTGCTCACATCATATGATTGAATCGGAAAAGTATTCTCAAGTTCCCTTGGACAAATTCCAAAGGGGGAAGTTACGATAAGTTCCTGGTAGGATCTTGTAAGTTTTCTAAACTTCTGATGGGACTTGGAATTGGAGTATGGCTTTTTCATGCTGCACGGCAGCAAAACAACAGTGTCGCCTAAAGGCTCCATCATTTCCATTCTTTGTCTCCACCTTATCGCTTCCGGACGATATAGGGACTCTTCACTTGAACATATCACTTTCATACTATTCCTCGAAGGCTTTTATCAATTCATAATCAAGTTTTTTCAATCTTTCGATATTGTCATCGCTGTCTTCAATGTTTCTCTGCCATTTTTCAATAACAAAATCAATGTCAACTTCTTTGGTGCCGCTTATTAAATTGTCTGCATGTGCAACTATTTTCTCTTCAAGTGTCTCTGGGACATAGGACTTTTCAGGCAGTCCAAGTTTCACGGCCTCTTCAGCAGTGATTCCGGCACCGATATGTCTTTCAATGATATTAAGCACATCATCGGGATAGCCATATGTTTTGGCGATTTCAACTCCCACGATGGCATGGGTCATTCCATGAGTTCTGGATCTTCCGATGTCATGCAATAATGCGCCTTTACGTATTAAATCTTCATCTACATTATCAAAATTAGCAGCTATTTTCATAGCTTTTTCATAAACGGCTTTGCAATGTTCGATAACATTTTCAGGAGTATTCTCCTTTTCAAGTAATTCAATTTCCATTTTTATCTGTTCTTGTCACTGAAGGATTTGAAATTACTTTCAACCATTTTTATATCTTCTTTGATTTGCTTAATGATTTCAGTATTGTCTTGGAATTCTAACTCTTCTCCACATGCAGGGCATAGGAATTCATAATCTGAAGAGTCATCAAAATCAAGTCTTACATGGCCTTGAGGACATACAAAAAACATGCTGTTTTCTTCACGTTCAAGTTCATCATTAAGCATTTTCAGATAATCTTCTGAATCCTTGATGATGCGGTTGATGACTTCTTCTTTTTCAAATCTCCAAGTATATGTAAACCATTGGGTTTCAGGGTCTTTACTTCTTTTATAACTAGCTAATCCTAAATCGTAAAGTTTATAAAGAATTTTTCTAACGATATTTAATTTGATTCCAGTTTTATTGGCTATTTCTTCATCGGTTTCGACACCGTCAATTAATGCCTGAACAATAGGTAAATTGCTTTCGTCTTCAACAACATTGATTAATAAGGTCTTTACTAATGGATCATCTAACATTTAATTTCCCCTATGAGTTCTTAATAAACTATAAATTATTATTAGTTTTATTTTTTTTGTTATAAAAATTTATCTAATATTAGTATTTTTCTAATATTTCCAGTAGGTTTCTGCAAATGTAGTCAACTTCCTCATCGCTTAGTGTGGAATAAATAGGCAGACTTATCTCATTTTCAAACAATTGGTATGCGTTAGGATAATCTTTTATGTCAAAGCCTAAATTCTTGTATGCAGTCAACAATGGAAGCGGCTTATAGTGAACATTGGTGCTGATTCCTGCTTCTTCCATCTTGATGATAATCTCATTTCTCTCTTCTAAAGTAATGTCCTTAAGCCTTGCCAGGTACAGGTGGCCTGAGGAAGCGTGATTTTCACCGGTGTGTCTAGGCATGATGACTCTTGTGCCTCTGAAGTTTTCTTCGTACTTTTTAATGATTTCATGTCTTCTTTTTAAAAGTGAATCGTATCTCTTCAGCTGGCCAAGGCCGATACCTGCCTGAACGTCAGTCATGTTGCACTTGTATGCCGGAATCAGAATGTCATATTCCCATGAGCCCTTTTGGGTCTTTTCCAATGCGTCCTTGGTTTGTCCGTGAAGTGAATATATCTGATAATCCTTGTAGACCTTTTCGCTGTCGAGGCCGTCATGTGCTTTCCAGGTTACGGCTCCTCCTTCTGCGGTTGTCAGGTTTTTAACAGCATGGAATGAAAAACAGGTGAAATCAGCAAGTGTTCCTGACTTTTTCCCATTTTGAACAGCGCCAAAACCATGGGCTGAGTCGGCCACAACGATGATTCTATTGAATGCTTCCTGAATTTCGTTGGATGGAGTGAATAAATCTTTTTTATCTTCAACGACTTCAAATATCTTGTCATAGTCACATAAAATGCCTGCTATATCAACAGGTATGATGGCCTTTGTCTTTTCGCTTATCGCTTCGGCCATTTTTGAATAGTCCATCTCTTCCCTGTCAGTTTGGCTGTCGACCATTACCGGTGTTGCTCCGACATGGCAGATTACGCTGCAGGAGGCGGTATAGGTGTATGCAGGCACTATCACTTCGTCTCCTTTCCCGATGCCCAGGACTCTTAGGGTCATTTCCATCGCTGTTGTCGCAGCACTCAGGCAAACGGTCCTGTCGCTTCCGCAGTACTCAGTGATTTGCCGTTCAAATTCCTTTGTTTTCGGTCCGGTTGTAATCCAACCTGATTTGAGTGCGGCTATTACTTCTTCTATTTCTACATCTGTAATGTCTGGGGGTGAAAAGGGTATGTTCATTGTTTTATTCTCCATTAACTTCATCTGGTTCCTTGTATGTAGGAACGCATATTTTCATAGTTTCTTTTATTTCTTCTTTAGAAGTGTTCTCATCGTTTATGATTTCTCTAAACATGTCAAGTTTATTTTCAACGTCATCCATTGTCATATTCATTGGTTCTGTGATGAATATCTTCTCATGTTTGGTTGATTCCAGGTTTTCCTCATCCATTAATAACTCTTCGTAAAGCTTTTCTCCAGGTCTCATTCCGGTAATTTCAATTTCCATATCTTCTCCAAGGGTATATCCGGACAGTTCGATAAGGCTTTTTGCCAGGTCATAGATTTTGACAGGCTCGCCCATATCTAAAACAAATATCTCTCCGCCTTCAGCATAGGTGATTGCCTGCAGAACCAGGGCAACTGCTTCAGGTATTGTCATGAAGAATCGGGTAATTTCCTTATGTGTTACGGTTAAAGGCCCTCCATGTGCCATTTGTTTTTTGAACAATGGCACAACTGATCCGTTGCTTCCCAATACGTTTCCGAAACGAACCGCCACATATTCGGTGTTGCTTTTCTTGTCTTTGGCTTGGATTATCATTTCACATAACCTTTTGGTGGCGCCCATAATGTTTGTTGGGTTGACCGCCTTGTCGGTGGAAATGAGGATAAAACGCTTGACGTCATACTCATCAGAGCAGTTTACAAGATTGTATGTTCCGAATACATTGTTCTTAATCGCTTCTGTCGGATTGTTCTCCATCAAAGGCACATGCTTGTGTGCAGCTGCGTGAAATACGATTTCCGGCCGATATTTCTCAAATATTGCATCCAGCCTTTCTTTTTCACGGATGTTAGCAACAATCGCACGTATGTCGTTGTTGGGATGGTTTGTCTTCAGTTCCAGCTCTATGTCATAGAGGCTGTTTTCATAATTGTCGAGCAAAAGCAATTGCTTTGGATTGTGAATCATTATCTGTCTTGTAAGCTCGGAACCGATTGACCCTCCGGCACCGGTTACCAGAACAACATTTCCCTGAATCAGATTTTTGATGTTCTGGTTGTCAAGCTCAATAGGATCCCTTCCAAGCAAATCCTCAATTCCGACATCTCTAAGGCTGTGATAAAGGTTTTCTTCAGTAATCAGTTCGGTCAAACTTGGAAGGACCTTCACCTTTGCATCGGTCTTGCCGCAGATTTCAAGAATCTCCTTTTTATTCTGGTTGTCTATATTCACGATGGAAAAGAAGATTTCATCAACGCCGTTTCTTTCACAAATATTTATTATGTCGTTCCTGTCTCCGATGATTCTCACGCCAGCAACTGAGTATCCTATGCGCTTTTTGTTGTCATCGACAATGCCGACAATGTCATATTGGCCTTTTAAAGTGGAATTGATTGTTTTGATTATGTCATTGGCGGAATATCCTCCTCCGACTATCAATAGTTTTTTCTTGTTTTCGGAGCTGTGCTTGTTTACCTTGTGTGCGGCATCTGACAGGAGGACATAACGGATTATCAGGCGATAGGAAATCATGATTATTCCAATGACCAGACCAACAATCAGATTTAGTTTGATAGATGGATTTTTCATTCTTAAAATCAGGTCTTCAATCAATGACACGATAAGCGAGGATATCAATGAAAGCACTATGTACAATATGTAATCCTGGTTGTTTTCATAACGGATGATGTTTGTATATCTTTTTGATAATCTGAATATGACTTGAAAAACAATTATGGCTAAAACAATGCTTATCAGGATTTCATTTCTGGTCACTGCGCTTGTAGGATGCATGAGAAATGAATCGGTAATAAGTACTGATACAAGATAATATCCTAAAACGATTGAAATGCAATCCATTAGGGGCAACAAATAATTTCTATACTTGGCAATACTATCAATATTCACAAAACTCAATCCGTTATATTATTTATATTAATTAAATATTTATGTCGCTCATTAATATAAAACTTTCTTACTCATCATTTTCAAGCGGATTGTTATTTTTTTCAAAAGTTATATTTTTCTGATGATGACTGCTGGTGTGTGGACAATGGAGTCAAGGTCTTCGATTGTCACTTCATCCATTTCAGAGCCTAAGACTTCCTTGACACTATGTATTGTTTTCATTTCGGTGGAAAGGGATTTTTGGTAGTCTTCGGCAATATTTGCTATTTTAAGGCCGGTTTCAACATCAATCTTTTCACTGCAGCCCAGTGGTGTTGATCCCATGTTTTCAGACAGCTGTCCTTTGACGTATCCGAAAAATCCGTTGTCGGCATCTATGCCGTCTATGGCTATTGGAAGGCCAGTGAAATATTTCCCGTTTTTCATGTAGGTTGCATCGGTATCGATAATCATCACGCAGACATCCTTTCCGATTTCCTTTTTGATGTCGCATGCCACCTTTTCGGGATTTTCAGGAAGAAGCGAAACGAATGTCCCTGGAGCATTGCTCAAATCGATTCCGGCTTCGGAGGCAGGTTTCAATGCATGCTTAAGGCCATACAATTGAAGAACCACTTCTTTATGTGCTTCAGTTTCCTTTGGAAGCTTCCTCAAGTTCTTTATTGTTCTTTTTTTGATTTTAAGGGCAGGCCCCAAAACATATCCCCACAGATACTTGCTCCAAACTACAGTCAGAAACTTTGCGGTTAATGACGGGGAGTATTTGGATTCGTCGACCAGACGATTTTGGGAAACTGAAATTGGAGTTTCAGCAATGACCAGATAGTCATTATCCTTCATTAATTCCTTTGCAGGCTGAATTATGCAATCCAGATTATCATTTGGTTTGATGTAGCCTGTCTCGATAGGAATTACGAGGTAATCTCCATTAATCACATGTTTTATATTTTCAAGTTCGGAAGTTTCCATAAAAATCTTTATTAAAATTGATATTAAATATATAATATGATAGAGTTTTAAATAATTATCTATTCAGAGAGGTATAAATATGGAAAGAAAATTCATCACATATTTCGAACAGCAAGGAAACGATTATACAGAAGACTTAATTAAAGCAGTAAAAGACAAGTTGGAATCTGCTGGTGATATAAAAAGAATTTTGATAGCATCATCAACAGGGGAGTCTGCATTAAAATTATATGCTGCTATTGATGATAAAGATGTTGAAATAATCAATGTAACTCATCATATGGGCTTTAAGGAAGATAATGTTGCAGACATATCCGATGAAATGATCAAAAAGCTTGAGGATGTTGGAATCAAAACATATATTGGAGCACACGCATTCAGCGGAGCTGCCAGGGGAGTTACAAATAAGTATGGCGGATTTTCACCATTGGATGTTGTTGCAGACACTTTAAGAATGTTTTCCCATGGTATTAAGGTTTCAGCTGAAATTTCAATCATGGCCGCAGATGCGGGATTGGTTCCTGTTGGTGAAAAAATCATTGCAATCGGTGGAAGGGGTCATGGTGTTGACACCGCAGTTATTCTGACACCGGTAAATGCTAAAAACTTATTTGATTTGAAATTTCATGAAATTATTGCAATGCCAAAAGAATAAACATTTTTAAAAATTTTTTGAAATTTTTTCATATTTATATAATAATGGGTTGCATTTAAATATTAGTAAAAATAGAAATATTTAACAATTATTTTAAATAGCAGAGTATGTGGGGTTAAGTTGTGAAATTTATAGATGATGCAATCAAAGAATCCGAA
>CADBHR010000064.1 GCA_902794475.1 uncultured Methanobrevibacter sp.
ATGATATTTAATTGAGGACATTAAAAGAAACGGTGAAACGGCCATTCCATAGGATGCAAGAGCAAAGTTGCCGATAATCGCTTGTGTAGGCAAGGTAGTTCGCTAAGATGAATGCTGACAAACAGAATGTGGGTTACTCTTAACATGCCAAAATATTAATTATTTTTTTCTTTTTAATTTAGCACTGATTTTTAAACAGCAGTTTTTTATCTTATATTGCATTGAGCATATGTATTTTAATTTTTACTTTTTCTAAATTATAATTGAAAACTTTATATACTTACAACGCTAAAATTAAATTTGCTGGAAGTGTGACCTATAATGGTGTAACTAAAAAAGTTAAAATTAGAGTTAAATAGTGAGATTAACTTCTCACTATTTTCTTTTTTTCAAATTTTTCATGCTAAAAATGATATAGTTCATTTTTTTTTAAAAAATTTTTATAAAAATACACTTAAAAATATTAAAAAGGCATAGTATTAAATATGTTATGGGACATACTTTTAATTAATATATTAAAAATGTGGTTAAAAGATAAGTTATTTTTTGTTTGAAGTGAAATCATGATATATAATACACTTGGAAAAACCGGTTTAAAAGTTTCAAGATTGGGTTTTGGAACTATGAGGCTTCCGACAGGCTATTCAAATGCTGATATTAAGGAGGAGGAAGCAACTAAAATGTTTGATTATGCAATTGAGAATGGAATCAACATTTTTGACACTGCTTTTCCATATCATAATGCTACTTTGGCCGGCGATGGAAATGGTGAAAGATTCTTAGGTGAGTATTTTAAAGAAAATAACTTAAGAGATGAAGTAATTCTTCAAACAAAATCTCCTACATGGTTTATTTCAGAGAAAAGTGATTTTGATTTATTTTTAGATAAGCAGCTTGAAAAACTGCAGACTGATTATATTGATGTTTACCTTTTGCACTCATTAAATGCATCCGGTTGGAATAAGGTTAAGAATTTGGGTGTTATGGACTTTTTGGACGATTGCTTAAGCTCAGGTAAGGTTAAGCATGTAGGGTTTTCAGCGCATGTTAAAATTGACCTTTTGATTGAGATTTTGAAGGAATATCCTAAATGGGGAGTTGCCTTGACTCAAATGAATTACCTTGATGAATACTACCAATCAGGAGCGGAAGGTCTTGAATATTTGAGGAAGAATAATATAGGGACAATGATTATGGAACCGTTGCGCGGAGGAAGATTAATCAACCATGTTCCTGAAGAAGTTAATGTATTGTGGGAGATTTCTGAAGTTGAAAGGACTCCTGTTGAATGGGCATTACAATACCTATGGAACCGTGATGATGTCGATTGTGTTTTAAGTGGAATGAGCAGCTTAAAACAGGTAAAGGAGAATATCAGATATGCTTCAAATGAAGACATTCTCAGTGAATATGACAAGGAACTCATAAATGATGTTGCAAGGCAATACAAGGCATCCACTTTGGGAAATGAATGTACAAAATGCGGTTACTGCTTGCCTTGTCCGAATGGTGTGGATATTATTAACTGTTTCAATGAATACAATATCGCTCAAATGATGAAAGATCCTAAAGCCAGCGCTTTGCAGTATTTTTCAGTTATTGATAGGGGTTCAAGAGCAGACAGCTGTGTTAAATGTGAAGAATGTTTATCATTATGTACTCAGCATATAAATATTCCTGAAGAGCTTAAGAAGGTAGTGGAATACTTCGGTACTGAATTTGACCATTTTTAAGTCATTTTAACTATTATGAGTATAGTCTGAGGAAACTTTTTTTAGCTGGTAGTTAATATCTGTTTGATTTTAGATGAAAATAATTTCCCATTTTTTTGTAGGTCAACTGATTTTTGTCGGCACATATAGATTCAACAAATTAAATTTTAAGATTCAGTTTAACCATTAATTTTAATTGAATTTTCACCCGTTCAAATTAAATAAAAATTAGTGAAATATTATTTGAATGACTCTGCCTTTCATAATTTAATAGGTAATTCAAAATCGATAAAAAAATAATTAAAGTAAATGTTTAACCATTTACTTTTTAACTTTAACTGTTTTTTTAGCAATTACTTTTCCGGAAAATGCTTTATATGCCGCTTTATAGGTAATCTTTTTGCCGACTTTAAGCTTTTTGAGTACGGATTTTTTGATGATTACTTTAGCAACACCTTTTTTATTGGTTTTAGCCTTGTATTTTTTGCCTTTGAATTTAAATACAACGGTTTTTCCTTTGGCAACTTTTGTGCCTTTTTTCAATTTGGCCTTCAATACAAGCTTTTTGGCGGATTTTTTCACGGCAGATTTTTTCAATGCTAATTTATAGTAAAGGAATTTGCATTTGGAAGTGGTTCCGCCGTACATGTCTCTGCCCTTTTGAGCTTTGTTTTCATCAAAGGTACATTTAGCCGCTTTGGCGCCCTGTTTTTTATCTGAATCATTATACTTGAATCCGTATATTGCTCCACCCTTTTTAGCAACATTCTTTTTAAATGTTGAAGATTGGATGGAATTGGTGAAGTAAATTATATCAGAAACCCATTTGCCGTTTATATACTGACCGGCCATTGCATGGCATTTGAAGTAAACTGCACCACCATATTTTTTTGCGGTGTTGTAGTTGAATTTGGAATTTTTTATAAAGAGATTTTTACATCCAAATACTGCACCCCCATCCTGGCCTGCTTTATTTGAATTGAATTTACAGGAATTGATGTCTATGTGGGAAAATGCATAAACAGCTCCACCACCACGGCCATTGGCTTTGTTGCTGGTGAATGTACACTTGTATATTGTGTCTTTACCAGGTTCAAGAGCCGCCTGCATTAAAGTATAAAGTAGGTTCGGATCCTCTGTGGCAGTCTTACCTTCAAAATATTTGTAATAGAATGGTGCACCTTTTACCAATGTCAGTGAAAAGACCGCACCGGCATCTCCAACTGCGGAATTCTTGTTGAATGCAGAATTTTTTAAGGTTAATGACCCTAAAGAATTTATTGCTCCACCTGCGGTGCCTGCCTTATTGTTTGTGAAGGTACAATGGTCAACTGTCAAATTTGCAAAGCTTAGTATTGCGCCCCCATAAATTTTGGCGTTACCGTTCTTAAAATTGATATTCTTCAATGTGACTTTGTAGAACTGCAGTCCGATACCATAGTTAATGTTGAAAATTCTGGATAGGCCCATTCCATTAATGGTATGTCCATTTCCGTTGATTGTTATATCCTTATTGATGAAAACGCCAGTAGTGAGTTTAAAGTCGCTGTTGTACTTATAGTCATTTAATAAGTTAATTGTACTTCCTGCATCCGCATTCATGACTTTCAATTGCAATGATGTGAAAGTACCGTCGTCTTTTTCGTTTACTGCATTGTTTTCTTTCAATGGCTGATTTTCAGCATTGCTAGAGGATGCTATATCATCATTTGCACAACAAAATTATTTTCATCACTGGATAGAACAGTATCATTAACCAATGTCGCATCGGCGTCACTGGCTACAACACCAGAAATGCTAAAAAGCATACAAGCAACCAATAAAATAATCAGTAAACTCTTTCTTTTCATTCGTCATCTCCTTTGTTATCTAAAAAATAATTAGAAGTTATTATAAATAACTTCTAAAATAATCCACTATCTTCTAAACGGTCTTCAAAGTATTTTGAAGGTTTATCTGCTTTATCTTTAACAATTACTGAAACAACAACAAATACGATTCCTATTGTTAAAAGGATACTCAATGCAGGGAAGTAATTTGACCAGACAACTCCAAGCTGTGACTCACGTAGCAGAGTAATTGCATACGTCATTGGCATATAAGGATATAGGTATCTGAAAAACTCTCCCATGATTTCAATAGGATAGATTCCTCCCGTTCCGGATATCTGAAGCACTAAAAGAAGAACTGCAATTCCTTTTCCAACAGTTCCTACTGCCGAAATAACCGAATATATTATTATCATGAAAACAACCGATACCAATATTGCCGAGAAGTAAAACAACGGATAATTATCGACATGGATTCCCAGAATATATGCTCCAAGCAGAGTTACACATGCCTGCAGGATACTCATTACTATATAAATCAGTAGTTTTCCTGTGTACATTTCGAATGGGGAATATTTGGTTCCCATACTTGATTTAGGTTCCATCATTACGCAAGTAATTAAAGCACCAACCCACATTGACAATGCGATGTAGAATGGAGATACGCTAGACCCATAGTCCGGTACTGAGAATATCTCATTTGTTTCCAATTTGACCGGTGAGAAGAAATAATCTCCAAGAAGGGTTTCATTGATTCCGGTAATGCCTGATAGTGCGTCTGCGGATGAGAAAAGGGCGGCTGATGCAGTGAATAATGCCTGTGCTGCTGCATTTGAAAGCATTTCTGCTCCTGCAGCAAGGCTCACTGAACCTTCTGCCAATTGAACAGATCCGTCTGCCAGTTCTCCAGATTTGCTTGCTAAAAATGCGCTACCATTTGAAATCTTTGATGAACCTTCTGCCAATTGAACAGATCCGTCTGCCAGTTTGCTTGAACCTTCAGCTAATTGGCCACTTCCATCAGCAACTTTTGCATTTCCTTCAGCATATTCCTTCACTGGCCCATCAGGTATTAGGGACGGGTCAACACTTGATTGAATTTCTTCAGAACCTTTTTCAAGTTCGCTAGATTTTTCTTTAATGAGTTCAGAGTTTTCTTTAATAGTCTCTTTACCTTTGTCTATCTCGCTTGATTTCTCTTTTATTGTATTGGACCCATCTTTTATTTGTTTGGATCCGTCTTGAACTTGTGATGCTCCATCTTGAACTTGTCCTGCTCCTGATGAGACTTGAGCTGCACCTGATTGAAGTTGAACGCCTCCGCCGGATAACTGTTCGGCTCCTGAGGCAAGGCCTTCTTGCAATTCACCAAGCTTGCCGTATGCAGCAAGGTTTATAAATTCAACGATTTTTGCATTAAGTTCAGTATAAACTGTATTTGCGGCGGTATTTGTCAATTTTGCAGCTACGGGATTGGCTTTAACGTTTACAACATATTCTAATTTTGCCTGTTGGGGGTCGTCCGTCGTAATCGAAACAATGTTTTTACTCAGGTTTTTGGGTATTACTATGCCTGCATAATAATCACCCTTATACACCCCGTCTCGCAGCTCATCCTCCGTGACAAATGTCCATTTGAATTTTGTATTGTTCTTTAAGTCTTTAACAAGCTCGTTTCCAACATTTATAGTTTGGTTATCGAGGGAAGTACCGTTATCGAGATTTGCAACTGCAAATTCCACGTCAGCAGTGTTTCCATAAGGGTCCCAACATGCGTATATGTTCAAAAGAGCATAAAGGGAAGGCAAAATAATTATTGCAATCAGTATTACTGTTACGATAGGATTTGAAAATGCTGATTTGAAATCGTTTTTCATTATCTCTAGTATGTTGCCTTTATCTTTTCTTCCCATTTTCCACCTCGTCAATTAATTTATATAAATGTGAATATTTACATGCCCATTGCTTCCAGCATGGACTGCGCACCTAAAACAATAATGGCCACTCCTCCGAAGATTTCGATATAATCTGCATATTTTATGGCTACTTTTGTTCCATAAGTTCCGAGCAATAACCATATTATGACTGCAATGATACTTAATACACTCAAGATGAATGGATTTACATGCGCTACAGCACCTTGTGAAGCTAAAATCAGGTTTTCAATGTTTCCAAAAATTAACAGTCCTGTAAATGGAGCATAATCTTTCCAATTAACCATTTTATTCACCTCGTTTAGTTTCCCTAATATGGTGTACTGCATCTTTGACTGAAATAATACCTAAAATTACTATTGCAAGTCCTCCAATGAATGTAATGTAATTAGAATATTGTATCGCAACGTCAGTTGCTATAAATCCAATTGCCAACCATATGATTACTACAATTATACTTAAACCACCTAAAACCTTAGGATCGACACCCTCTACAACTCCTTGGGAGGATAAAATAAGGTTTTCTATATTTCCAAAAATTATTAATCCTACAAAAGGTAAATATTGTTCTAGCATTAAAATTCACCACTTATATTTATTGTTATATATGTATAAAAGAGTTTCTATGAAAAAATATGGAAATGAAGTGATTTTTTTAAACGAATGCCAAAATATATTATGATTAAATCATATTTTATAGGAGGAACAGTTATGGAGAATAAGATTACATATGATGATTTAAAAGAACATGCACATCTTTTCACATTGGCTCCACCATTTGTATTGAAAGTAATGGCAAAAAAGAATTCTAATCTTGTAATTAAGTTCAAATCAACCATTGAATCTCATTTAGATAAATTGGATGATAATCAAAAGTCTAAATTGAACATACTGTTGAACAGTGATGTTGATGAGTTGCAGAATTTGTTGAGGAAGGCATATATTCAGACAAAAATGAAGCAATATGAGATATTGTCCGATCCTAAAAATCGTGACTTCATCGAATTGAACCTTAATGAATTGAGAAAACTAATCTAAAAAAATGAAAGTATGGATTATTCAGTTGAATAATCCGTCTAATAATCCTGTTGCATTGTTGACATCGGTGCTGTTTAGGACATCTGTCACTTCGTTTTGATAGTTGTTGATGTCTCCCTGCACGTTTTGAATTTGTTCAATGCTTGTTGCAAGGTTTTCGATGTCGCTATCTGTAATATTAATGTTGTTTGTGACTGTGTAGTTGTTGATAATGTTCACGATGGTTGTGTGATCTGTAACATTATTAACCTGTACTTCTTCTTTTACGTCATCAACCAGTTTGGACAGCTTATCAGCGTCAACATTTGAGTCTTTAACGATTTCTGCTTGAGTATAAATTTCATTGTTGGCTGCTTCTTTTACAGGTTCAGGAATTTCAACATTGGTTGCCACTTCATATGAATTCATGATTCCCGCAAGTGCGGATTCGCCGGTTGCTTCCACAGGGCTTGTCACATAAACATGTCCTGCTGTAATTCCCGCTGATTTTAGTGCGGATATGTACATGTCTCCGGTAATTGTTGTGATTTTGGATTTATCCACGCTAACTTCAAGATTGTCGTTGTCGTTCAAGTCCACCAGTGCTGATGAGAATATCTGATTTGATGAGTATGTTTTGCCTGTGATTGAGCTTGAAATCTTGTTCACCTCTGAAGCAGTGATGACTTTTGAATCTACATTTTTAAGGTCAAATCCTGCATTGTTTATGAAAAATGTGTCTACAGTATTTTTATAATTTGCATTGTTGTAGGTTGTCTCTCCATATGTTGCTACCACTTGAGTATCGCTAGTTGAAAATCCTGCTGGAATGAGCATTCCAACAACAATTATGGCTAGCAAAATCATTATCTTGCGCATTAATATCACCTCTTATAATATTTGGTAAAATTTGTTTAGTCATTTAAGTATTTAAATGTATCTTTTTTGTGTATTCACTTTTTGAATCATAAATAAATAAAATTTAGTTTAGTTAATTTTATATGTTTTCAAATCAAATTTAAACTTATAGTAAAAAATTGATTTTGCTATGTTTGTTATAATGATTTAAAAGGAGGTGAAAAAGACGAAAAATATAGATAATCGAATAGTATTCGCATTAATTCTTTCAATATTGCTTGTATTTTCTGTAAGTTGTGTATTTGCAGGAGATAATGAAACAATATCTGATGTGGTGAGTGCTCCAAGTGAGTTAGAAGAAATAACGCAAGAAAATAACATTGATGAGGTTGAATCTTCTCAATCAGATGGGGGAATCCTTGAAGCAGGGAACAATGTAATTAATGTCGTTAATGTTAAAGATTCTTATAATGAAACTAGCAAAACTTGGGATGAAGATGGCTTTAATTTAGCGGGAGCTACCATTAAAGTATTTGATTCTTCTAATAATAATTTAATTTCAACTCATAAAACCGATGCAAATGGTAATGCCGTTATCAAAAATTTACAATCTTCGAAGTATTATTTGGAGGTTTCCTATTCAACCTATGAACCAATTATTACTGAAAAGATAGATTTTACTAAAAATAGTGGTTCTGTTGACATTAAAGGAATTCAATTCGTTCCAGATATATTATTATTGGTTGATTATAACTCCCACAATGAAAAGGTTGATGTGTTAATGAACATGTCAAGAAGGGTTGCTTACATTAGTACTACAGATTTTGATAAGTCTAGGGCATGGCTGGTGGAATATGCAAAATATATGCATATTGACATGTTTTCAGAATCTGCATACAGTGTTTTAACCGCTCAATATCTAAAGGAGCTTCTTGCAAGGTCTCCCGCCAATAAAAATTACAATGTTGCATATACTTTTAGTGTATTTTCAAAACAGATTTTAAATAACACTGGAATTCATATTGTAGGGGCCTCTGCAGCCAATAATACTTTTGATACAATTGAGAACACATATATTGGTTCATATTTCCAGGCTAGAGATATAGCTGAATCAAATATTCTACAAAGTAATATGAAAAATTATTTGAATTATGTCAAATATCTGATTGACCCGGATAAATATTCTAATCCTACTGATGATGAGAATAATGCTCCTTTAATGTCTCCGGAATGTGGTTTTTATCATCCTGACTTAGGGTTGTACTCATTTGTACCTTCAGGAAAATCTATTAACCAATGGATTCATGATAATCCTGGTTATACTCATAGTTCTGATGGTAGTCTAAACTGGATGACTGAAAATTATGTCGAATGGTTGATTGCCGAATCAGATCCTACAGCTCTATTTAAACGTTTTGAAAATGATTATATCAATAAATTCAATCCAAGTAAACCATTCATAGCTATCGCTTCTTACTATGGTGGTGAAGAAGTTGCGGATGCTCTTATTAGGGGTTATGAAGCTAATGGTAGGCCTGCTTTCAATGTATTCAAAACTGGAACACAGCCTCCAATGTCATCAATATTGAATAAAATTGCTTCTATTTCTACTGTGGGCATATCTGCAATAAATTCATTATGTAGTTGGTCTTTAGATTATGCTAATGGTACTGCGGAACCAGATTTATCTGATATCGATTTGCATGTTTTAAAGGGAATTGTGGAAATTTCTGAATACAGTTATCTCAGTGAACTCGGACCTCAAGTCGAATGGACATTCATGGTTACATATCCAAGTTTTGAAGGAGTATTCGGTCAAGTAGTATTGTCATATGTTGATTCATTAGGTAAATCTCATGTTATCCAAAAGGGTGTGGATAAGATGGTCCAATTGAATTGTAAATGGGCGGATTTGCATGATTTAAATAATTCAGATAAAAAAGTTGCTGTAATGCTATATAACTATCCGCCAGGTAAGGCTGAAATTGGAGCTTCTTATTTGGATGTATTCAACAGTACTTTCGAATTACTTTATCAGTTATACAATCAGGGTTATGACATTGGTGGGGATTTTGAATTTTCAAATCGCGTAAACAATACTTACCAATGGATTATAAATGCTCAAGATTCATATCTGATTAATAAGACCCGTGTCAATTTGATTTCATTGTATAATTTAACTCAGTTGATTTTTGACATGAACAATAAGGGTTCATGGGCGAAAGGTCTATTGAATACATATGTTGAGGAAAATTGGGATTATCTTATGGAACACCATCAATTGATTTCCTTAACTGATTTCGAACGATTGACTTCTGATGTTGACGATGAGTTATTCAATCAAATGATTTCATACTGGAAAGATGGATTGGGCCCAGCAATGGTTTATAAAGAGAAATATATTGTAATTCCGGGAGTATGGTTCGGTAATGTATTCATTACTTTCCAGCCTAGTAGAGGTTGGGAGGAAGTACAGGACTATCACAGTTTAACAATACCTCCTCATCAGCAATATGTGTCATTTTATAAATGGATGGAAAAAACTGCAAAAATGAATGCAATTGTTTCAATGGGAACCCACGGTACTTTGGAATGGTTACCTGGTATTAATTTAGGAGCATTTCCTGGAGATTGGACTTTTGAATTAACATTGCTGCCTACAGTTTATCCGTATATTGTGTCTAATCCTGGTGAAGCTATGGTTGCTAGAGACAGAAGTTCCTCTTTAATGATTACTCACATGACTCCTGCAATGGTGTCATCTGAGTTATATGGTAATTATACTGTATTGAAAAATTATATCAATTACTATAAAGAGCAATTGAGTTTAAATGTGACTTCCAATGCCGAATCCTATATGGAGATGATTTTGGAATTGGCTCCTTCCTTAGGTTTTAGAAATATCTCTGAAGGAGAATCTTTCCAGGACTGGATTGATGAATTGCATATTTATCTGGATGACATGGAAGATGATTTCAATACTTTTGGTCTTCACCATTTGGGAAAAATTCTGACAGGTTATGAACTTTCGGAAGAGGTTGTAACTATTGTAACCTCACAAACAAAGATTTATGATCAATTGATGGAATTTTTATATCCTGATTTGAAAGGATTGAAGTTCTATGATGACATTCAGGGCAATCTCAAATATCAAAATGAAGCAGATAGAATTAAATCATTTTTAAAAGTTTATGCTTCACGTTTGGTAAATGGCAGTTCCGCTAAGCAATTAAATGAAGAGTATGGTATTTCAGAAGGCTCTGCATTATATAATTCCACTTTATATTGTGAAGAAATCATTGCTAATGTCCGTCTGAATAATGAATGGAATGCAATTTTGCTTGCATTAAGTGGAAACTATGTAAAATCAGGTTTATTTGCTGACCCTTCATATGGGGATTCAATTCCTACAGGTTATGACGGTTATGCATCTGACCCAACAAGAATGCCTTCTCATGCAGCATATGCTTCCGCCGTCAGAATTGTTGACATGCTTTTGGCTAATTACTTTGAAGAGCATGGAAAATGGCCGGAATTAACTTCATTAATCTTGTGGGGTACTGAAATATCTAGGACTGAAGGAATTGGTGTTGCTGAGTTTATGTACTTTTTAGGATGTAAACCCGTTTGGGCAGACAATGGAAAGGTTCTTGGTGTGGAACAGATTCCTATTGAAAATTTAACCATAACTTTAAATAATGGATCTGTTGTTAATAGGCCAAGAATCGACGTTTTCGCAAGTATGGTTACTAACAACAAGGATTGGATTACCTGGATGTTGACTTCTGTTCAATTAGCCGCTGATGCAGTGGGCGAAAATGAAACTAACAACTATGTAATCAAGCACTATGCTGAAAATCCTCATTTGGACAGATTGTTTGGTCTTCCTGGTAACGTTTTAGAAGGTACTGGTATGTCAAATCTCATACCTAATACTGCAGATTGGAGTATTGATTCAGTCAATGAATATGCAATGGACATCTATTTAAATAAAGTTTCATATTCATGGACTTTGGATGAAAAAGGTAATGTTGTTGTTACAAAGCAAAGAGATGTTTACGAATACTTGCTGGATAATGTTGACGTAATCACTCAAAACTTTGATAGTAGCTGGAGATTATTTGATTCCGATGATTACTATGACTGGTTTGGTGGTTTATATAATGCAGCTAATATATTAAGGGAAAAATCTGGTAAGGGCAAACCTGATACCGCATTT
This sequence comes from uncultured Methanobrevibacter sp., assembly GCA_902794475.1. Classification (GTDB taxonomy): domain Archaea; phylum Methanobacteriota; class Methanobacteria; order Methanobacteriales; family Methanobacteriaceae; genus Methanocatella. Next base: position 11,570 of record CADBHR010000064.1, read on the forward strand.
TTTGATATTAGGAACAAAAATAAATATGTATCAAGGACTTATCAAGAGGAATTGGAATTTGAAATTCGTAGCATTCTTTTAAATCCGCAATATTATGATGCATTAGTTAAAACTCCTGCGGGTATGAACGCATATGCTTCCAGATTCCAGAATTTCTATGCCACTACCGTTTTAGGTGGAGAGAAGTTAAATAAGGAATTAGGAAATCAATTGACTGATACAATATTGGGCATCAATTCTGGTGTTAATAGTAATACTTTAGCAGCAGGATCCCAATCTTCCATGGCTTGGATGATTTATATGGCTCAGCAAGGGCTTTGGGATGGTGATGCATCTTCCGTTCAAAAATTGGTTGATGCATATATGCAAAGCGTAATTGATTATGGTGTTGCATGTTGTCACCACACATGTAAAAACCTCGCATGGAATTCAGAAATTATTCAATTAAGTTCT
>CADBHR010000065.1 GCA_902794475.1 uncultured Methanobrevibacter sp.
GGATTCTATTTTAAGGCAAAAGTCATTAACAAGATTACCAAAAATCCTGTTGAGGGTATTAAGGTGGCCTTTAAAGTTTATAAGGATAATGAATATAGGACTTATTATGCAACTACCGATTCCAATGGGGTTGCCAAACTGAAAAAGAACCTTAAGGTGGGATCATATAAGGTCGTCACTTCCCTTAAAAAGAATGCATACCTAAAGGCTAAAAAGGCCAAATCAACATTGACCATTAAGGAAACTGCTGAAATGGGTTGCTCCTCATTATATCTTCAGGTAAGCAGCACTGAAGCAGTTGCAGGATTTAGAAGGGATGCTACAAATGCAAAAACATTGCACATTGTCAAGTATAAGTTGAACGGCAAATGGGCGGTCAAGCAATACAAGACCAACAGTTACTTTTTCCATTCCCTAACCACTGCCGACGGTTGGATGGCAGGAACTGGAGGTTTGGACAATCCGACCATCAATCATGCTATCGAAAAGCTTGCGGGCAAAATGGCCAAATCTGGAAAAATCAAAAAATCATATTTAAAAAAGATTCAAAGTTATGAAAGGCAATTGAACATAGGTCATTTCTCAATCAAGGCCCCTAACGGGAAATACGCTCTTGTTTGGGGAAGTGGCATAAAGATCGGCAAACTGAAACCTGGTGAGTATATTGATGTTCCAAATGCAAAATCAATGTTCAGACATGGGACATGGGCTAAGTACAGCAAGAACCCTTCAAGGGCTGCAATAAAGGTTGCTGCAACAGATTCCTTTGGTGTGAACAGAAGAGATGCAACAGCATTCCATTGGAAGGCCACAACTGTTGATGGAAAAACAACTTCAAAATTAAAGGTTTATGCCGCAAACGATAACGGTCGTCTTGTTGGAAGGGGCACTGGACATCTTATGGATAATGTAAAATTCATGGGTAAATTCTTCTCCAAATATGATTTGCCGAAAACACCATCTATGTTATTGCTGGGAGTTCAGAAGTTCGGAAGCATTGACAAGATAATCAAAACCCAAACTAAGGTTAAAGCTCCAAATTTGAGTAAAATGCTAAATGAATCCAAGAAATTCACCATATTTGTTAAGGATAAGAAAACTAAAAAGCCAATCTTGAACCTTAAGCTCAAATTAAAAATCGGTAAAAAAGTTTACACAGTCAGAACAAATTCAAGAGGAATTGCGAATTTCAACGCGGATTTATTAAAATTGGGCACCTATGCCGTCAAAATATATTCAGACAATATTAAATATTATGTATCAGCTAAAAGTACAATTAAAATAACTTAATTGTACTTATTTTATTTCTTTGGATGTGATTTTAGCTATTTCTTTATTTGTCAGATTAACTCCGATGATTTCTTCCTGTTTTTCCAAATCTTTCAGCAGCTTATCGAATGCTGTTTGGTCCGGACCAGAAATCAGATGGGAATGCACAGTATTTGCCGCTTTATACAAATTTTCTAATGCATGTCTTTGGTCGTCATGGCTGTTTAGGTAATTGTGAAATCTTTTGCCCTCATGCAGTTTCATGGCTTTGATTTCACGGGTTAAAGGTGTTTCGATTCCTGGAATGTGGTATTCAATGTTTTCCAATGTGCATCTGTGCTTTGTGATTATCTTAAATTCATCATATATCTCGTCAACGGTGTGTTTCACAGTAACTCTTAAGAGGTGTGGCCTTGCGGATTCATAGTATAGGTCTTCACCGCCGATTATTTCCGGGGACACAATCTTGTCGGCACCCGCTTTTCTGAGCCTTTTTATGTTGTCAAGTTTACTTGCCCTTGTGACAATCCATGCGTTGGGATTGGTTTCCCTGATTGTCAATACGATATATAGATTATTAACGTCATCTCCAGTGCATAGTATGACGCTTCTGCATTTTTCACCTGCCAATTTGGCTATCAGGTCATCTTCAATTGCATCTTCATTTATGACGATGAGGTTGTTAGTCTCTTCAAGGGACTCGCATTTGTCCTTGTCTTTATCTATTACAATCACGTTCTGATTTCTTTCCAGCAGTTCGTCAAGAACTACTTTTCCAACTCGTCCTAAACCGCAAATAATATAATAATCCTCCATCACTTCAATTGCTTTCATTTTTCTGGCTCCTTGTGAATATTTGCTCATTTTTTCCTGGAAATTTGTTAAAATAATATTAAATACATAAGCAAGTAATGCGACTCCTCCGATTGCCAGTGTGGTTGCAAATATCTTTTGAATTCCGGTGGTTGGAATATAGTCTCCATATCCTACTGTGGTCATTGTAATGGTTGCATAGTATACTGAGTCAATCCAACTCAAATCCATCACATAATGTGTACCGGCAATTCCATAAACAAATAGGGCTATTATAAGGATCATGCCATTGTCTATGTACCTTGTTGGCAGTTTCGATAAGACTTTAAATGTTATTTTTCGCATATAACTTTTCCTAAAATTAATATGTTATATTTATACTTATAATCTATTTTAACTTTATCGTGCATGAATTCTCCGGTTTCTTCAAGATGGAGATGTTCAAGATTATGCACTTGTTCAAAATGAAATTTTAAATATTTTTCATGTCAACAAAATTGATTTGGATTAAAAAAAGAAAAAAAGAGTGGTTTGATTATACGTCGGAGTATAATAAACCGATAGCTCTGTGGTAGAAGAATACTAGGTAAACTAGGGCGATACCTAATAGGATGTCTCCGAGGATATCGTTTATTTTAGCGAAAATACCTACAATAAATATTATGAGTAATGCTATAATTATAACGATAATGACGGTTGCAATAAGTCTGCCAATACCCACTCGGGATATGTCTCCTATTGCTTCTCCTACTGCTAAAGCAGCACCTAAATTGTCGGTTTTTGCTAATCTGCATCTTGCCATGAAGTTTGCTAAAGCAAATATTATAATTAAGATGATGCTTATTATGGTTAAAATCCAGTCTCTTAGGAAAATTCCTAATATAAAAATTATAACTGCAGGGATAAGATAATAAGCAATATCAACAGCAATTAATTTTATAGCATTTGTAACTTGTCTTCCGAAATCAATTCCTGGGCCGTCAGCTCTTCTTTCAATACCGAATTTTATAATATCCAATGCATATCCTTGAATCAGGAACAGCAATATGAGGAAAATGAGGATTCCAATAATGCCTACACCGTCAAGGGCAAAGGTGGATATTCCTGTTGTACCTGCGGCAGTTAGAAAAGTAAGTATTGTAGTTCCTCCAATAATTGCGGCAATTATTCCTAAAACAATGTATATAACTAAAGATTTAATATTATGTAATGGGTATACTAATGCATCACTGATTATATCTCCTATGTTCATTTTATTCACCTTTTATTTTAATTTTTAAACTCATAATGAGTATTTATTACTTTTATTGTTAAATTAATATAAATCTTGCTACTAATTTTATTTAGGATTTTCTATTTTGTTTTTTGGGGTCATGTCATTGTAGAGTGTCATGTAATTAATTTTTTCATATCTTCTTTTCATGATTGCATTAAACAGTTAAAGAAAAAATGAGCCGTTTGTTATTTCAAAAATTTGAAGTAATTTTTTCACTATTCTTCCCTTAAATGACTGTATCATTGATTAAAACAGCCTTTAAATTAATAAATTGGTCAAAAATATAAAATAGCCTTTATGCTTGATGGAAATCCATAAACTCAATAAAAGGCATTGCACAAAAGAGATTAAAGTTGTTTAGAAAAGGTAAGGAAGAGGATTTTGGCAGTTCCAACTTTGGAAAAAATTTAATTAATGGTAAGCACCATACAAAATATTGTTTTAGAGAGTAAATGGTGGGATAATTATGAAACCCATTGACATGATGGTTACGGATTATAATTGTGAATATTTAGGTTTATCTAGACTGTGTTTGATGGAATCTGCCGGTAAATCCCTTGCAGAAGAAGTGGGTAAAATTGCGGTTTATACGTTTTCAAAACCTGTAAAGGTAGTAATTTTTACAGGTTCCGGTGGAAATGGGGGAGATGGTTTCGTTGCTGCAAGATACCTGTTGAACAGGGGCTATGATGTGGATATCTATATGCTGAAGGATAATATCCGCTCAAAAGAGGCTAAAATAAACTTTGAAATTTTGGAAAACATGAAACCGAGACTGTCACGCCTGACCATCTATAATTTAAGGACATTGGATGACATCAACAATACTGAAGTCGCCAAAAGCAAGGACAGTGAATTCGTCATTGTAGATGGGCTTTTAGGCACCGGAATCAAAGGAAAGCTGCAGACCAATGTCAAAAGGGCAATCGAGATAATCAACCAGTCAAATGGAGTTAAGATAAGTGTTGATGTTCCGTCAGGAATGGACCCTCTGACTGGGGAGGTAACTGACCTTGCTGTGGTTCCGGACTACACCATCAGTTTTCATAAAATTAAAAACGGCGTAAGGGATGCTGATGAGGAGATTGTCGGTGGTCTTGTGACTGCAGATATTGGAATTCCATTCGAAGCGGAATATTTTGTAAACTATGGAGACTTTTTAAGGCTTAAAAATAGGGATTATAAATCACACAAGGGAAACAACGGAAGATTGTTGATTGTCGGCGGAAACAAGGATTATTCTGGCGCTCCTGCAATTGCAGGAATGGCCGCAATAGGTGCAGGATGTGATCTGGTATATGTCGCAACGCCTGAAAAGTCAGCTGAAGCCATCAAGTCAACATCCCCTGATTTGATTGTAAAATCTCTTGAAGGAGATAAACTATCATTAAATCATTCCTATGAGATACTTAAGTTGGTTGACAATGTTGATTGTATTTTGATAGGTCCGGGAGCAGGAATTGATGATGACACTTCAAAATTATTTAATGTGCTCGTTGCAAAAATCAAAAAGCCAATTGTTTTGGATGCGGATGCCTTAAAGCAGGTTCAACTGTCATTAATCAAAAACCGTGATGATATCATATTGACTCCTCATATCTTTGAGTTCAAGTCATTTTTCAATGTCAATAATGATTTGAAGCTGGACATCGATTCCTATGACTTTAAAAAAGTCGATGAAAACATCACTGAGTTTCAGCAAATCACTCGCCAAATCAAGGGGACTGTAATCGTTAAGGGGCAGTATGATTTGATTTTACAGAGCACTCGTTTCAGAATCAATAAGTCAGGAAATGCCGGAATGACTGTTGGTGGAACCGGTGATGCACTTTCAGGAATATGTGCCGGATTGCTTACACAAGACTTAAATCCATTCGATTGCGCATGCCTGGGTGTTTTCATCAATGGTCTTGCAGGCGAAAGGGCATTTGAAGTGAAGGGAAATGGATTTTCGGCAACAGATCTGGTATCCTACATAGGTGGTGTGATTAAGGATGGATTATGTTAAGGGAATCTTTAAAAATCGTCCAAACAGGTTCATTGCTGAAGTTGAGGTTGATGGCACTTTGGAGATTGCTCATGTTCCCAATACCGGACGATGTAAGGAGTTGTTGGTTGAAAATGCCATTGTCTGGCTTAAGCCTTCTGACAATCCCAACCGCAAGACAAAATTTTCGCTGCATTTCGTCGAGAACAGGGGGGCATTGGTATCACTTTACTCACAGCAAGCCAATAGCATTGTATATGATGCAATTATTGAGGGTAAAATAAAGGAGCTTGCAGGCTATAATCATCACCAAAGGGAAAAGACAGTCGACAACTCACGGATAGATATATACTTAGCCAATGAAAAAGAGGAATGTTATGTTGAAGTCAAGGGTGTGACCCTAATTGTTGATGATGAGGCGAGATTTCCCGATGCTCCAACTGAACGTGGCGCAAAACACTTAAAAGAGCTTATTAGGCTTAAAAAGGATGGAAACAGGTGTGCTGTGTTTTTCCTGATACAGCATCCAATCGGCAAATTCTTCAGGCCGAATTGGGAAAATGACCCTATGTTCAGCCAAACCTTAAACGATGCATATGATGAGGGAGTTGAAATATTGGTTTATCGCTGCGATAATCAGCTGTCTGGAATCGAATTGATTCCCGAATCATTAGATTTTGATTTGGGAGAGTGTCTCGCCGATGGCATCGTTGATGACTAGATTTGCAGCATCATCATATGGTGTCTCGCTTTTGTTGATCAGTACCAGATTTTTTCCGTTGAAGTAGTTTATCAAACCTGCGGCAGGATAGACGACAAGTGAAGTTCCTCCGATGATTAGTGTTTCAGCATTCTGGATATAATCAATTGCAAAGCTTAAGACAGCATTGTTCAATGGTTCCTCGTATAATACCACATCAGGCTTTACAATTCCTCCGCACTCGCATCTTGGAACGCTGTCACTTTCTAAAATGTAGTCCAATGAATATTCTTTTGCGCAAATCTGACAATAATTTCTATGGATTGATCCGTGAAGTTCCAGGACTTCTCTGCTTCCTGCCTTTTGGTGAAGCCCATCGATGTTTTGGGTGATTACTGCTTTCAGTTTTCCTGCCTTTTCCAATTCGGCTAATTTCAAATGGGCAGGATTGGGCTCTGCATCTCTGAAAACAAGATTGTCCTTGTAATATGCAAAAAACTCTTCGGTATGGTCCATATAGTAGCTGTGTGAAACCAGATTTTCAGGTGTGTCGCCATATTTTTCCAGACTTTTGAAAATTCCGCTTTCAGACCTGAAGTCAGGTATTCCACTTTCCGTTGAAACTCCTGCCCCTCCAAAGAATACAATATTGTCTGATGAGTTGATAATTTCTTGTAATTGGTTAATTTTAGACATATTATTATTTATATAATTAATAAATATTAATTTTTCCCTAGATTCGTAAATAAACTTTTAAATATGACATTTCACATAATAATATTATTAACTTGTTATTAACCTTGTGGGGCATTTTCATGGAAAACAATGATTCAAATCTTGATTGGATGATATACTGGTCTCTGCCAAAGTACAATCCCAGAAATAGCCAGATTAGGTTAATCAATGAAATAAATTTTGCAATCCGAAATGGCTTTAAATACATAATCCTTGAGGCGGGAACTGGAATAGGTAAAAGTGCAATCGCCACAACCCTTGCAAACATGTATGATGACTCTTACATCCTGACAATGACAAAACAGCTTCAGGAACAATATTTGGAGGATTTTGAAGACATGCTTGTTGAGATAAAAGGTCGTGGAAACTATAAATGTAACTATAAGGGGTATTGTGACTTCTGCATCAAGGCGGAGTATAATTTGAGAAAGTGCAGTACCTGCAGGTTCCAAAAGGCATTTAAAAAGGCTCAAGAGGCCAAGAATGTCATAACAAACTATGATTTCCTCTACTATGCAGGGGTGGCCAATCCAATTTTGGATTCAAGGGAGTTGCTGATTCTGGATGAGGCTCATAATCTGGAGCGCAAGATGTTGATGCTGTCATCTTCAGAGCTTGACCGTGAATACATATCAACCAAATTTGGTATTGATATTTTCGAGCCGATAATGCATGGAACAAAATCAATCAACGATTTGAAAAGAAATCCGGAATACTGGACAAGGCTTTGCGATGATTTGATTAAGGAATGCAAAAAGAGAATCAAGAAAATTGAGGGAGATGCCAACAAAACGGTCCAGGTCAGCTTGGATGAGTTTGAAAGCGACCCTTCAAAATATTCAAATTTTGACTATGTCGAAAAACAGAATCTGGAGCAGGACATGAAATCGTTCGCTTCAATCTCTTTGGGTTTGGCACATAATGAACTGATTATTGATTTGCCGGCAAAAGACAGTATATTGAGTAATCAGATGGATATATCGGCGGAGTTCAAGCCATATTCTGTTGCTGATGATACTCAGAATCTTTTAAGTATGGGCAATGTCTGCATATTCCTGACCGGAACATTGGGAAGCAAGGACAAGTTTTGCGAGTGGAACAATATCAATCCAGATGAGACTTATTATATTTATGAAAAATCTCCTTTTGATGTGGCCAACAGGCCAATCTATACAGATTTTGTTGGCCGTATGAGTGGCAGAAGAAGGGGAAAGATTCCAAACTGGAAAAACCCAAGGGCAATCAAAAAAATCAGGGAGCTTTTGGATAGGCACTCAAACGAAAAGGGAGTTATTCACACCTCAAGCAATGAGCAGGCGTTCTGGATTATGGAGCAGTTGAAGGATTATCCGCTGGTGTTCGTTGGTGGCAGTGATAGGAATGTTGTTTTAAAGGATTTTACTCAATCAAAGGAGAATCTGGTTTTAATCGGCGCTTCAATCAAGGATGGGGTTGACTTCAAGGGAGATTTGTGTCGATTCCAGATAGTATTTAAAATCCCTTATCCTCAGCTGAACGAGCAGGTTAAGTACAGGCGAGACCTTGATCCGAAATGGTTCTACTACCAGACTGTAATGGCATTGATGCAGGCTTATGGACGTGGAATACGTGATATGGATGATTGGTGCGTAATGTATATAATCGATTCAAGCTTCAAACAACTCTTTGAATATAATCGTGGATTTTTCAATGAGTATTTCACTGAAGCGGTTCAAAAAAAGAAGTAAAAATGATAGCGTAAAGCTATCTGTTTAATTTTTGGTAATTTGCAGCTTGAAGACCATGGTATTTAATCATACCTTCAACTTCGCTTTGCTCGGTTTCCTTGTCTTCAAATGTAATTTGTTCGATGCTGTGTATGCTGAATGGAGATTTTCTGATA
>CADBHR010000066.1 GCA_902794475.1 uncultured Methanobrevibacter sp.
ATATTACTTTTCAAATGCTCTCTCACTTTACTTAAATATGATTTGTTTCATAATAAGATATGTCAATATAGTTTCTCAGGGGAAAAATTTTAATTATTAGGTGAATACTATGTCTGAAATTGAGTATAAAATTAGGAAAGATGGAAACCCTGTTATGTTTGCTGCCGAATCTGAATCTGAACCATTAGACACAGATATGGTTCTTGATGAGTATCCATATATTCAAGAAGATATGTATGAGGAAAATTATCGTCTTAAAAACTTATTATGTATGGTTTTTGATGAGATCGTCTTTGAAAACAAGGTTGTAGGATTTGCAACATATGATATAAGAGATAACTCTGAATTTATGATGACAGAATGTTATATTTTGCCTGAATTCAGAGGAAAAAGATTATTTTTTGATGAAATTTGTAAAATGCATTTGATAGCACCTAGATTTGGAATTTTACAGCCTACTCGTAATGTAATTGAATTATTGCTCGATTATGCATTTGCAAAATATGCCACTGAAGACATTGTTGTGAGTGCTATTGACTTGTATTTGGATCCTTTTGATGTTAAATCTGATGATGGTGAGGAATGTTATGGTCTTCATGCTCCTCCTTCCAATTTTTATGATTTTAGCATCTGTTCAACATTATTTATTCATAATGATGAAGTATTTTATCACAGTTTGCTCAACAATGATTGTTTAAGGGGTCTTCAGAGAAAAAAACTTGATGCAGATTATTTTGACAATATCAGGAAAGTATTCTCTAAAAACTGCGTTGAATTCGAAAAATTAATTGGTGAGTTAAAAAAAGAGTTGCCATCAAACAATCTCGGATACGATGTCATTGTTGGTTACGGAGAGGGATTGTCTGAATATATGCAGGGAATGGTTGACGAGAATATCATTTCCTATGACCGTGCCGTTGAAATAAGGGAACAATTAATCAAGGAGTATCAATCCGGTGAAATTGATGATAGCAATATTGAAGAAAGATTCGACATGTTATCTCTTTCTCAAGAAGGGATTATAAATAATTTCAATGAACTCAAGGATTTGGTCAATTCTGGAGAATTATATGATGAATCTGGCATTTCTGAATTTTTGGTTGCCGTTGCCGGGGATGATGACAAATTTGGAAATGAACTTTTAAATGCAGTATCAACAGGTAATGGAGATGAATTTCAGGACTTAATGTTTAATCATTTGGAACTGGATGAGGAGTTTCTTAAAGAGATTTTGGATTTTGATGAGTATGCTATGGATTATGAAAGGTCTGTCATTGAAATTGAAAAAGAACTTCAAAATAAATACCGATTGGATGATGCTAATTATAAGGGAGATTATCCGACAAATTATGATTGGGAGATTTATACAGTTCTTCATGCATTAAATTATGGAGATAATTATTATGATGCATTAACAGGAGTTTATTTTGATTCACAGGTATCTTTAGATGAATTGACTAATCTTTTAATTAAGTCTGAGTTCATAAAAAAAGATGGAATTATTAAAGTTGACTGGGTTAATGATAAGCCTAATTGTCCTGTACCTTATTTAAAAAGAATTCTGAATAATAATGACCTTGAAACGGAAGGGACCAAAGACGAACTCATTAAAAGGCTTGTGGATAATAATGTCACTCTTGGCGATTCATTCAATATCACTTCCAAAGGCAAAAATCATTTAAAGAAATTTGTCTGGATAGGATATTATGAACACTTCTTATATGAGTTTGATTTCATTGATTTCTGCAGATATCGTGAAAGTCATCAGGGAAACATTAAAGAGATTTCTTTAAGCTATTTGGATGAGCATATAAAATTAGCAAAAGAAAGTTCGGATGAATATTATTTGGAAGAATGTCTTGATGCTAAAGAAGAGATTTTAGAAGAGGCAGATATGTTTCTCAACGATTTAAATACTCTTGAGTGAGCTTACATTCGCTCATACATTTTGTACATCCAAGTCCCGCCTTATACTGGCCGATAATGTATTCTCCACAGGCTTCAATATCTATAATGTCTGAACGGTTCAGCCGGTCATTCCACTTTTGAGGGTTTATCGCATCAACAGGACATGCATCCTGGCAGTTTGTGCAGTCATCGCATTCCGAATCAGTAATTGGTGTGCCGAACTCCAAAGGCATGTCGGTCAATATTCCTCCAAGTGCAACTGCTGAGCCGTATTCAGGGGTCACGAATAATGCAGATCTTCCAATCCATCCAAGCCCGGCTTTGGTGGCAATTGTCTTGTATGGAAGGATGCTTAGCAATTTTTCCATATCGCATTCATTCCGCTTCATTGTCAGAGCAAATGCATCATATCCAAGGTTTTTGATGTATCTTTCACCCTTGTGGGAGATTTTTGTAAGTTTTCCTATTTCCCTGTGGAATGCCTTCCAGTACTTTTCATATTCCTCCTCTTTTACTAGTTGTATGGTTTCTTTTGGAATTTTCAAAACAAGGCTTATTCCATTTGGAAAATCAATGAATTGACTGGCCAGGCCATTCACATCAGCAAAACCGACTTTGCTGGCACCTGCCTTTATCAAGTATTCTTTAAGTTCACTCATCTCAGACATAATATTTCATATAATTTTCAAAACATTTAAATGATAGTGTAACTAATCTTTAACTTTAAAGTTTATTAATAATTAAATTAAATATTACATGTAGTGATTAGATGAAGGATATAGATGTTTTAATTGAAGCTTTACCCTATATCAAAAAGTTTCATGGTGAAAAAATTTTAATTAAGTATGGCGGACATGCGATGGTGGATGATGAAGCAAAGTCATCCACAGCTCGTGATACAGTATTGCTCAAATATGTTGGGATGAAACCGTTGATTGTACACGGTGGAGGTCCTGAAATCTCAAGGTCAATGGAAAAGTTAGGCAAGGAATCCAAATTCATCAAGGGTTTAAGGGTGACTGATGAAGAGACCATGGAAATTATTGAAATGGTGTTGGTCGGTAAAATCTCAACTGAAATCGTATCAGAACTCATCAAGCATGACGGTCAGGCAATAAGCCTGTCCGGAAAAGATTCAAGCTTGATTTTTGCTCATAAAACGGAAGCCAAAAAGATTGATGAGGAACTTGTTGATTTGGGTCTTGTCGGCGAAGTTGATTGTGTAAACACTGAATTACTTGATATGTTTTTAGAAAATGAGTATATTCCTGTAATATCTCCGGTTGGAATTGCAGAAGACGGAACCAGCTTAAACCTAAATGCAGATACTGCTGCCGGTGAAGTTGCAAGTGCAGTCGGTGCTGAAAAATTGATTATTTTAACCGATGTTCCAGGTGTCTTAAGGGACCCATCCAATCCTGATTCATTAATTCAAAAAATAAAAATTTCAGAAGTTCCTAAATTGATTGAAGATGGAATTATTTCAGGTGGAATGATTCCAAAAATAGAGACCTGTGTACAGGCCATTGAAGATGGGGTTGAATCATGCCACATTATCGATGGACGTAAAAAACACTCTTTGCTTTTAGAGATATTTACTGATGAAGGCATTGGGACCATGATTTATAAATAATCATGGTTATTTCACTTCTTTTTTTTTAAAAAAACTTATTTTCATTCTTTAAACATTTTTCGCAATTCTCTTCTGAGCAGTTTCCAACCGTTTACTCTTGGAAGCTCATCAAGCGGAAATATTTTTCTTGGAACCTTATATCTTGACAGGTTTTCACGGGCAAAATTAATCAGTCCCTCTTCATCACTTTCATTTTCCCAAACAACTGCTGCAACAGGAATTTCTCCTCTGTGACAGTCATTTATGCTGAAAATAGCTATTTCCTTGACTTCAGGATATTTTATCAATACCTCCTCCACTTCTGTTGGATAGATTTTCCATCCGCTCATTACAATCATGTCCTTTTTGCGGTCTGTAATGAATAGACGGTTGTCTTCATCGAGATATCCGATATCTCCTGTCAGGAACCATCCGTCATCTAAAAATGATGCTTTTGTTTTCTCTTCATTTCCCCAGTATCCCTTTGCAACTGCAGGTCCTCTAAGTGCAATTTCGCCCTGATCATATTGTGGCAAAATCTTTGAGGAATCATCTTCATCAACGATTTTGACTTCTGAAAAGCAAACTGGATGACCTACGCTTTCAAACCTGTCCGCTTCACGGTAGTCTTCTGGCCGGATTACTGTGCCTGTTCCAATCACTATTGTCTCTGATAATCCATAAGCGTTTATGATTGGTATGGCATAGGTTTCGTGGAAATCCTTCCATATCTTTTTGTGCAGTGGTCCTCCTCCTGATACGATTTCCCTAACGGTTTTCAGTTCTTCGCGCTTGTCCATTGTGGTCAGTGAATGAATTACTGGAGGCATTCCGGTCAGAACGGTGACCTTCTCTTTTTGACATAATTCCAGATACTCTTCAATGTTGAACTGTTCCATTAGAATATAGTATGCTGCAGACCTTAGCGCTGAAATTGACCAGGAAAGGCCAACATGTGCCATCGGATAGATTCCCAAATAAATGTCATCCTGTTTTAATGTCAGTACATCACATTCATTGTGAATTGCTGTGAAATAATTTCCGTGGGTAAGCATGGCTCCTTTTGGTTTGCCTGTTGTTCCGGAAGTATATTGGAGTTGACATAAGTCATCCCAGTCTGTATTTTCTGCCTCCAAAACCTCACTGTCTTTAAATTTGGATATTTCCGTTGGGATGTAGGTTTTAATGTTAATCATGTCTTTGGCATCCTCATCTGTAATCATCAGTTTTGCCTTTGAGTCGCTTACGATGTATTCCAGCTCTTTGGCAGTAAATATTCTGTTTCCTGGAATGGCTATTGCGCCGATTCTCCAAATTGCAAATAATGAAAATAAATATTCCTCGGAATTGTTTAAGTAGATTAATACTCTGTCACCCTTAACAATTCCCAAATCTCTTAGTTCACGACCGATTTCGGAGATTATTGATAGAATTTCACCGGAATTGTATTTATTTCCGGTTGTTGGATTGTATAATACATCCTTGTCCAATCTTTTTGAGTTTGCATCTAAAAATGTAGTAATGTTCAGCATTTAAATTAACTCCCTTACAATAGCCTTGGTCACATCCATGGTTGAAGCGTCTCCTCCTAAATCAGGGGTCCTGATTTTGCAGTCTGCCATTACCTTTTCGACCGCCTGTTTGATGTCATTTGAAATTTCCCATTCTCCCAGATAGTCGAGCATCATTGAAGCGGATAATATCATTGAACATGGATTTGCAATGTATTTTCCAGCAATGTCTGGTGCTGATCCGTGTACAGGTTCAAACAATCCATTGTGGTCTCCGATATTTCCTGATGGTGCAAGGCCAAGTCCTCCAATAAGTCCTGCGCTTTCATCAGAGAGTATGTCTCCAAACAGGTTGCTTGACACAATCACGTCAAATTTCTGTGGATGTGTAATCAGATACATTGCCATAGCATCGACATAATAATCTTCAGTTTTGATTTGAGGATAATTCTTGGATACCTTGTAGAATGACTCTTTGAAAACGCCGTCAGTCTTTTTTAAGACATTGCTTTTATGAACGCATGTTACTTTGCTTTCTTCCCTTTTTATACAGAGGTTGAATGCTGCTTTTGAAATTCTTTCAGATGCACTTCTGGTAATGCGTCTTTCAGCAATCATCTTTTCTTCATCACCATATTCCACTTGTGAATAAAGCCCTTCAGTGTTTTCTCTAACTATTACAAAATCAATATCATCACGAATGCAGTTTACTCCCCTGTATGACCTTATGGGGCGGATGTTTGCATATACGCTCAGTGCTTTTCTTAAATTGATGATGGGGCTAGGCTGACCGGGTGTTGAAGTTGATGCTCCAAACAATACTGCATCGCTTTTATTGGCTATTTTGATTGTTTCTTCGGGTAATGTTGTTCCATTTTTATTAAAACAGTCAAAACCTGCTTCACCATAATCAAAACTAAATTCTATATCTAGTTTATCGAGCAAATACTCGCAGGAATCCATTACTTCCTGACCAATTCCATCTCCACTAATTATTGCAATATTATACATTATTTCACTTAAAACAATTTGTTCGTATATTAATAATATTGATGTCCTATTATATAATTTTAATTTTGTTCGTATGTTATCGAAATACTTTTATACTACTCTATATATAAATGATATTAATTACATAGTAATAGTAGTTAAATGCCTTTAATTTGAAAGAGGGATTAAAATGGAAAGAAGTATCGATGAATTGATTGAATTATTAAACGATAAAGATGACTTCGTTGTTGAAGATGCTAAGAGCTGATGAAGCAGTTGACCCATTAATTGATGCTTTATCTAGCAGAAAAAAACAAATCCGATTAAATGCAGCTACCTTATTGGGAGCAATCAACGACCCTAAGGCAATTCCTGCTTTAATAGATACCCTAAAAGACAACAACAAATTAGTTAGAAGAGAAGCATCAACCGCACTCTCACGTATGGGCGAACCTGCTGTTGATCCATTAATTGAAACATTAAGTGATGATGATTGGAAAGTTAGGGGAGCAGCTGCATGGGCTCTTGGAAACATTGGTGATGAAAAAGCAATCCCTGAACTTGAAAAATTGCTTGATGATGAAAGCGGCTTTGTAAAACAAGGTGCACAAAGCGCTATAAACTCAATTAAGAAATAATACTATTTCTTAACTTTTTTTTCTTTTTGAAGCATTGCAAAAGTAATGCCTATGTAAATGGTATAAACTCCACTACTAAATCTGAATCGATTTCATTGGCCTTTTCAGATAGGTATTCACTTAATTTTAAAATGTTTTCTCGTGAATCGGAGAATAAGTAAATCTTTTCATCTGAAATGGTTACATTTTCGACGGGGTTTGATTCAATTGGTCGAAAATCTGGTTTATAACCCTTACAATATCCAAATTCTGTTTTTGATTGTTTCAATTCATCAATTTTTTTGTAAGTTCCTTTACTGATGCATTTAATATTGTCAAATTTAATTTTAACTACTTTCATTATTCATTATTTCATTGGGGGCTTCACTATCAATCAAGGCTAATTTGGGAACTTCCCCTTTAATTTGCCTTCCTTATGTTTCCAGAGGTAATGTTTGTATTCACCATCATTTTCATTCTGATTCAAGTTGTGCTGATTAGGGGAGAATTTGAAAAAAGGCAGTATCTGCAATTGGTGATTGGAACTATCTTTTCTGTTTTTGTTGACTTTTCAATGATGTTGGTCATCGGCTTAAATCCTGTTGGATACATTAACCAGATGATTTTGCTGTTATTCAGTTGTGTTGTGGTGGCATTTGGAGTGCTATTGGAGATTCAGGCTGAAATTGTTTATCTTCCTGCTGATGGAGTGATAGTTGCCATTTCAAAAGTGTTAAAAAAGGAGTTTTCATATGTAAAGCCATTTTTGGACTCATCAATGGTTATTTTGGCTGTCGCATTATCCATGATATTTTTGGGTTATCTTGCAGGCGTTCGTGAAGGCACAATTATTTCGACCGTTATCATTGGACCTATCGTTAAAGTTTTAAAGAATTATTTGGATTCTTATATTGCAAAAATAATCGAATAGCCTATAATTTCATTTCCATACGACTGTTTTATCAATCATTTCAATCAAAATCTTATTGATGGGATTTTTCAGTGATAATGGGTGTTCCTTTTGGTAGGTGTCAGTGAATGGAAGCACTCTGAAGCTGGACATACACTGATCGGTGGATCTGAGTGCAAAATAAGCCTTGTAATCTCCGTCAATGATATTCATGATTAATCCAACATCTTCTATCCGTTCATGGCCTGCAATTCCTTCCTCTGCATATACTCTGAATTTTTTAATGTCATCGGCAGTAATCAAAACATATTCCATCATATATTCATATTCGTCTTCATCAAGGTCGTAATCATCATATTCTATAATTTCTGAACATTTGTCGTCGGAAATGGCTAGATTGGTGGCACAATACCCAAGGGATATGTAAATGCCTTCATGATCCAGTGCCTTGGAGATTATGTCAAAGTATAGGTTGTCCAGTTTCATGGATTTGTTGATGTCACCGAAAATTTCAGGAACCATGTGGGTTTGTCCCCCATCTTCAATCACGGTGCAGTAAAAGTGTTCTTCACCAAGATAACCTGCAGTTGAGGCTTTTTCAATCGTTTCTTTAATGTCAATGTCATTTGCATCTTCTATTTTTTGGACTATTTTCAAAACGTCTTCATCACTTATCATCAACTACACCTTCTTTCAGGTTCTTTAAGTTTTTTTTAATATTGTATAAATGTTTTCAGTTCCAATGATTTCGGCACTGCTGACTGCCCAATATGTTTCCAAGGGATATTGGGATGCTTCTTTTTAATGTAATTATTGGAGGTGTCTCAAACTCTTTTACATATTCCACAGAATCACTGTATTAGATGTTTGAAAATTTCATCGATATCTTCAGCCACTTTAAAGATTTCTTCCTGTTTATACAAAAAACCCTTTTGATTCATTTCATCAATCATATTGAGCATTGTATCATAGAAATGATTGATGTTAAACACTATGATTTCTTTGTCATGTTTTTTAAGCTTTTTAAGGGTTATGATCTCAAAGAATTCATCCAGGGTTCCGATTCCTCCTGGTGAAATAATGAATGCATCTGAATTATTTAAAAATTCCTGTTTTCTCTGGTTCATTGAATCGACATAAATAAATTTAGAACATTCTGTGCATAATGGTTCGAATTCGCTAATCCATTCTGGCGCAATGCCGATAGATTTTCCGCCAGTGTCATGAACTCCTTTTGCACATGCACCCATCATTCCAGTATCTCCTCCTCCAAAAACAAGGGTATGGTCTTCTTCAGCCATCTTACAGCCTAATTTATAAGCTTCATCAGTATAAATCTTGTCTATTTTTTTGCTTCCGGATCCATAAAGGCATATGTTCATGTTATCATCTCATTAGATATTGGGTGTCTGCTCAGCAAGGCATAGGTGGCAAATCGCATTTGGGTTGTCCTTTTGATTATCCTTCACAGGACAGAAATAGTTGCCGTCAATTTTTTCAACGGATTGGTTTCCTGGAAATTCGCTTCCAACAGGATGGATAGGTTCCTCCAAAATAAATGTTGTGTAAAGAGCAGTAATGACATAAATCAGTGGAAACTTATCATCTTTTGCATCAGACATTCTTTCATTTTCAAAGGTTTTCTTAAGCAACGGTAAAGATTCTTTCAATGCAGTTTTGTCAATTGCTTCATCGCTATAATCTTCTTTTTCTTTAACTTCGTTCATGCGTATGATGAAGTATTTTATATAGATTTCCAAGTATTTTTCACGATATTGCTTTTGAATGTATTCTCCGTCTTTTCTTATATATGCTGTGGCTAGCATTAAATCGTTAACGGAAATTATGCGGGCGTATCTTTTTAGAATATCCATTATTTGCGGTTTTCTGATTTCTATATTTTCGGATAATTTTTCAAGTTCCACCAGTATGTCTTCCGGCATCATAATGTTATTTATAAAATTTATAATTAATAAAAACTATTAATTACTTCGACATAATTATTATGTAATGAGGTAAGAATATGACTGAAGATTTTATGGAAATTTCAAAAGAAGATATTGAAAATGTCGAAAATGCTTTAAAGACAAATAGCGATTATAAATTAAAAAATTCTAAATTTGATGTGAAATCCTTTGAAAAAGGAAAGGACATCATCATAATTCAATATGTTGCAAATATCGAAAATGAGCTTGTTTTCAGTACATATGAGGAAAACGGCAAATATTACATAACAAATACTTTTGAATTGTTCATTGATAACATTATAAATGGAAATGTTTCACGGGATGTTTTCCAGTCTGTTAGCAGCTATTTTTATGATGTAATCGACAATCCTGATGAAGATTTCAGTGATGAAAAGGATGAATTAATCAGTTTTTTACTTCTTACTGAAGATTATGATGAATCTCAGCTTCAAAATGATTTGGATCCGGAAAAAATACGAAGTGATTATAAAAAGGATTATGATAGAATTTACTCAGATGAGTCTATGAATAGGGTTGAAAAGAGTCTGGCTTTAAAAGAGCTTGTTCACATGGCAATATGTCAGGTTGTCAATGACATAGAGTTATTCTTTACAAGACCTTCAAATCTGACTCCCGAAGAGGTTGCTGAGAAAAACAAGCAGGAAGCAAAAGCGCTTCAAAATGAACTTCAAATGTCCTAAATATTTAAGTATTATTATAATTATAATTATTAATATCAATTTGGCTCGATGATTATATATGATTAATATTACTCGTAATGAAGAAGTGGTCTTAAATCAAATTAAAATATATGATATTGAATATCCTGATGGTGTTCCGGTCAATATACTAAGAAAGGAACTTGGATTTCATGAATATGATTTGGTTCACATCTTAGAAGAGCTCCAGGATAAGGGTTTGGTTATTTTTAAGGATAATAAGGCAAACCTATCTGAAAGTGAAAAGGAGATTAATACAGTCAATTCTAAAAAAGATTTGGAAGAGCTGGAATTGGACCAAAAGGAAAAGGATTCATATAAACTGATTCAAGAGCTGGTTGATGATAAAAATCTTGTTTCTAAATACACTTTAGAAGGTCATTTGTTATACGGGGATTTGGAAATTAGTAATTTTAGGATGTATCATATAATATTGTCTCTTCAAAACAAAGGTCTGTTAAAATCAATTAATAAGGACGATGGGGAATATTATCTCCTTGTTGGATAATATTTTTTACTTTTTTCTTAATATCTGAGTATTATTATTTTTTAATTTAATCATAATATTTATATAACTTGAAAATTATATATTGATATAATTATTGAAATTATGATGTGTTTTTTATGATGAGAATAAGTATGTCACTACCTAAAAAATTACTAGCAGATTTTGACGAAAATTCGTGATGCACTTCAGGATTACATTGTAAGATATCAATGGATGAATTCCATGGAAGGAGAAAGAATTGGTATCATAACAATTATTTATGATCACCACTACACAGGAGTCATGGAAAGCCTTGCGGAAATCCAACACAGTTTCAGAAATGAAATCAACACAAGCATGCACATTCACATGACAGATAAATACTGTATGGAAATTGTGGTGGTAAATGGGGATATCGCTGAAATTCGTGATTTGACCGAAAGGATAATGAGGCTTAAAGGTGTTGAACACGTAAAACTCACAAGTACAGCAAACGGAGAAGATTTCAAGGAACCTGGTCACACACATGACCATCCACACACTCACTAACTTCTCTTTTTTATTTTTTTTACATGAAATTCAAAACCACTCCCTATCATCATGACTTGTTAAAAGATACGGATAGATTGGCCGTTTTTTATGAAGCTATCAATGAATATGATTCAAAGAATGATTTGGCATATGATTTGGGATGTGGAAGCGGAATTTTATCCTATTTTTTAAGTTCTAAGTTTGAGGAAGTAATCTCTATAGAGGCTGATTTCAAGGCATTCAAGTGTGCCAAGGAAAATTTGGCCGATTTTGGCAATGTTCATGTCATCAATGCTGACGTTCTGGAGCATGATTTTACAAGAAAGGCTGATTTGATAGTTTGTGAAATGCTTGATACTGCATTAATCGATGAGGAAGAGATTCCAGTATTGAATTATGCAAAGGAATTCCTAAATGATGGGGGCAGAATCATCCCTCAGGGCATCATAAATACCGTTGAGCTTGTCAATATGCAAAGGCACCATATCCACTGGGATGAGGGTGCAAAGTATGATGCGCTTTCAGATGAGGAGATATATTCACAATTCAACTTTCTGGATGATATCAATCCTGATTTTGCAGCTGATTTTAAGTTAAGAGCCAATAAAGACGGCTTGCTAAACGGATTGAAGATTACAACCTACACCAAACTTGATGATGATATAATTGCAGGGCCTCTGCCCATGTTAAACCCTCCATTATTGATTCCATTGGATGAACGGCAAATAAAGGTAAATGACTTTATACATGTTGAGATAAAATATAGTATGGGAAAAGGGATTGAGAGTATAAAAACTAGATATGTATAGGTGAAAATGTGGGCTTTGAATCTCAATTAAACAATTTTCTTATAGATTGTGAGAAACTGATTGTACTTGGAGTAGGCAATGAGCTTAAAAGCGATGACGGTGTAGGACCATTTATCATAAAGAGGCTTAAAGAGGAAAATGTTGAAAACAGTAACCTTTTATTCATTGATGCCGGAACCGTGCCTGAAAACTTCACTGGAAAAATCAGAAAGGAAAATCCCACTCATCTGATAATTGTTGATGCATGTTTAATGGACTCAAATCCCGGAGACATGAAGATAGTGGATAAGGACGAATTTGCAAACATCGGCATTTCAACTCATTCAATGTCCCTGTCATTCTTTGTAAGGTACCTTGAAAAGGACACTGAAATCCGAATAATATTTGTTGGCATCGAACCTGAAACTATGGATTGGGGAGTAAAGCCAACACCAAATGTTGAGAAGTCTGCGGATGAATTTATAGAAACTTTAAAGGGAATTATAGTATGAAATTATTATTTATTGGTTCAAGATTATATGATGATTTAGACTGGTATGTAAAGTCTAAAGGAATAGAAAGCATTTTAACAGAATCTAATGAAGATGCAATCAACCTTGATTTGCCTGATCAGGTTTTTATCGTTCCGCGTGGAATGGATGGACCTAAACAGGTCGCATTGATGCAAAAGGTGGATGCAGTCGTTCCGTTGATTGGAATCGACCCTCCATTGATTGATGTCGCTCATATGAAGGAGGAGTTGGAATCAGAATATGGGATTCCGGTAGTTGCTGCAGGAGTCAGAGCAGTTGAGTTAACTTCTGATAAGATCAAGACTAAAGAATTCTACACCGAAATAGGTGTTGTCACTCCAAATTATCAGATATTGGATAGTCCTGATGATTTGTCCATTGAGTTTCCTGTTGTCTTGAAGCAGGGTCAGGGACAAGGCGGAAAGGACATCAAGGTTGCCAGATCAATTGAGGATGTTGAGGAATATTTCAGTGAATTCGATCAGGCGTTATGTGAGGAATTCATTGAAGGTGCCGAAATATCCATTGAAGTTTTAGGGTTCAATGGTGAATTTGTAGCGCTTCCTCCAATATATAAAGGAGAAACCACTCTTGAAGGAACTCATCCTCTTAATAAAACAAAAACCGGCCCATGCATGGTTGAAGGTTTGGACAATAACCTAGTCCAGCACACTGCCTATAATGTGGCAAAGAATCTTGCTTCCGACGGAATATTCGAAATGGATTTCATGTATTCAAGGAAAAATGACCAGCTTTATGCAATTGAAGTGAATACAAGGCCTAACGGTACCAGATATTTAACTACCGCTACATGCGGAGTAAATTCGTTATGTGAATTGGTTAACATGGCTATTGGGGAGTTTAGCTTATCCAATATTTCAGATAAACTTCAATATTACCATTCAACAGAAATTCCGATTGGAAATTATCAGGGTCCCGCACCAAATGAACCAGTAAAATCTTTTGAGGCTAATGATTTTGTTGTACATGGTCCTGAAGGTTATCAGAGAGTAACTGCAAGGGCAGGTTCCAAACATGAACTTGAAAAATTAGTTGAAAAATTAATCTGAAAATCTGTGTTATAAGTTATAATTAAATACTATTATCAATATATAATAAAAGTAATATTAAATTTGATATAGTGTGGTATAATGAATAATACAGATATGTTAATTCTTTTTTTAATAACATTATGTGCTACAATATTCTTTACATGGTACATTAGAAGAATATTATTAAAAGCAAGGATTGCTGACAATCCTATAGTTAGTGAACATAGACATAAAAGCGGTACTCCCACAATGGGAGGAATAGCATTTTTATTTACAATTTCC
Organism: uncultured Methanobrevibacter sp.; assembly: GCA_902794475.1. GTDB lineage: Archaea > Methanobacteriota > Methanobacteria > Methanobacteriales > Methanobacteriaceae > Methanocatella. The sequence continues at coordinate 13,908 of CADBHR010000066.1, forward strand.
TTTGTCATTTCACTGTATTATCAAAATACTCCAATATTAATTGTATCATTCATTATGCTTGCCGGAGGAATTGTAGGTTTAGTTGACGATTTAATCGGTCTGAAAGTCAAGGAAGTTCAAAAGATTGTTGTAAACACTTCAGATGAGGTCATTGCTTTAGGAAGACTTGATGTTGAACCTGGAGAGGAGGTTCGTGTCGCAACTCCAAAGGCAAAAGCTGAAGTTGATGACTTGCTTAAAGATGGCAAAGTTGAGGTTATAGGTGAAGTCCCAATTAAAACAGAACCTGAAGAGCTTGAAAAAATCATTTGCCAAATTGTTTTAGGATTATTTTTGGGATTCACAGGTGCTGTAACAACATTGGGAGGATTTCAACTGGGAATTTTTGCCATTCCTGTTGTCGTGATAGCAATTTTAGGATGTATCAATTCAGTCAATCTTATTGATGGTATGGACGGCCTTGCGGCAGGAATCGTGGGAATTGCTTCAATTTCCTGTTGTGTGTATGGTTATCTGTTTGGACCTGCAAGTATCATTCCGCCTTTCCTGATTTTGTCAGGAATATGTTTAGGATTTTTAGTATTCAACAAGTATCCTGCATCCATATTCATGGGAGATACCGGATCCTTTGTATTAGGTACCGGTTATGCTGCAGCAGTTCTGGTATGTGATGTTCCATACTTCGGAATTCTTGCGTTGGGTGTGCCAATTATTTCAGTCATTGTTAGCCTATTGCACAGGGCGCATATTATCAAATTGCCTGTAGAGCCTTTGCATCATACATTGAACCATTACGGTATGTCTGAGGTAAAGATTATTTTAACATACTGGGGAGCTACAGTGTTATTATGCATTATTGGCATACTTGCTAAGATGTTTTTATTCTAATTTCTTTTGGTGATTTTTATGGATATTCAAGATTTGGCAGACGCTATTAATGGAAAACTTATAGGAAACGATGATTTTTTCTCAATTGATGGATTTACTGGTAAATTCACATTTTTACATGAGGCTCACACCGGAGACATTGTTATAAGGGAGTGGGTCGATCCGGTTGGTGTTGAAATGGCATTCAATCAAAACATTGCATGCCTGATAACTCCCGAACCTAGAGACGGGGCAATTGAAACCGCAAATAGACTGAACTTTCCACTGATTATTATAGATGACATTGATGCTGCCAGTAATTTTGCATTAAGGTTTTCCAAACCAGACAAATTGGAAAACATCTGTGATTTGGTAAGTGCCGTTGAAGGAAGGATTGTCGGTAATGATGAGTTTTTCTCAATCGATGGATTTACCGGAAGATTCACATTTTTAAATGATGCCCATACCGGAGATATTGTCATAAGGCATTGGATTAATGCAACAGGAATTGAAATGGCGTTCAATAAGAATATTGCTTGTTTAATCACACAAAATCCAAAGGATGGGGCTATTGAAGAAGCTAACAGATTGGGATTTCCATTGATAATTACAGATAAGATTGAACTTGCCAATGCATTTGCACTTTCACATACGATACAGAATTATTCTCCGCTCTCCAAGAATGTTGTGATTACCGGAACCAATGGGAAATCAACAACATCACACATGATTTATCACATTTTGAATAATGCGGGTTTTCATGCATTGACAAATACGGACAGCGAATCCGAATTCAATACTTTAATCGATCCTATGGTTTCCAAATTGATTTCAGATGAAGTCAAAGAAAATGGTCACATTGATTATTTGGTTATTGAGGTATCTGAAGTTCAGGGATGGCTTGGAAAGCTAATGGAAAACCATGCCGCATTAATGAGTGAGGCTATTGAACCTACTGTAGGGGTCATAACAAATATTGCAATGGACCATATAGGTCTTGTAAACTCAATTGATGATGTTTACAATGAAATCAAGGCAGTTCCAGATGCAATTGGCAAAGGAATCACTGTTCTCAATTATGATGATGAATTGGTCAAATCACTAGATGCCAAAAATCCGTTTTTCACATCAATGTCTAGGCTTGATAAGGAGAATGCGGTTTACTTTGACGGTGATGCAATAATTTATAAAGATGAACCTATTCTGACTATTGATGAGCTGCCGTTTAAAGGAAAGCATTTTATTCAAAATATATTATCAGCTATTGGAGCATGCATCTCTTTAAAATTAAGCATTAATCAGATAGTTGAGGGTGTAAAAACTTATAAGGCATTAAACAGGCGTTTTGCCAAGTTAAATGATGAACCATTAATTTATGATGATTTTGCACATAATCCTGATGGAATTAAGGCAACAATATCTGAAACTCTTAAGCTGCTTCCTGAAAATCAAAAGTTACATGTTGCCTGTGCAATTAGAGGTTCAAGGGGAGTTGAAATCAACCAGTTGAATGTTGATGCATTAGTTGAATCAATGAATGATAATATAGAATTGTATTTGTCCTCAAGCAATGATGTTGTAAATGAATTGAATTTTGTTGAAGATGATGAAAGGGAAGTATTTTTCAACACTTTAAATGAAAACAACATTGATTATACTCATTTTATTAATTTGAAGGATTGCTTGGCGGAAGTTTATAAAAAAGCCGATAAAAAGGATATTATTTTGTTAATTGGTGCTCAGGGAATGGATCCCGCCGAGTCACTTTTAAGTGACATGATATAAATTTAAATATTATATTGATTTAATATAATAAATGTATAATTCATTCTTTTAAAAGAATATGACTACTATGAGGATATAGACATGTTTATAAAGATTAGGAGAGACACATTAATAATTTTATTATTAGCGTTTATTTTAATTCTTTGTGGCCGTTTAATCACATATGTTGCATTTGCTTCATCTACTGACATCGATGATGGTGTTCCTATTTCAGGAGTCATTGTTAAAGGTAATGACATTGTTCCGGTAGATACTATCAGATATAATGTTATGCAAGCAGGTTTCAGGGATGGAAGTGTAATTTATGATGATATTTTAAAAACTTCTAAAAGAGAGGTTTCCTTGCAGGATGCGATACAAACGGCTCAGGAATTTGCAACCCGGTCGACGGTACCAGGTACATCTGTTGAACCAATTACCGCAGCGGATGTTCAGGTAGATAAAAACACCGGTGTTGTTACTGTAACTGTTATAGAAGACTTTTCTTCGGTTGAAATAAATAACAAGACGATGGGGTTGGAGTGAATGAAGTTGAATAAGTTCCATGTATCCATTGTTTTTTTAATCATATTTTTAATGACAATGAGCAGTGTCGCTGCTACATGTAACATTATTGTCATTACCGATCCTTCTGGTAAGGACCCAAACGGCGCAGCAGCTGGAAGTATGTCTTTTGCAGACAATATGTTCCAGTCTACATTTATAATGTCTAAAAATAATCATTTTGCAGTACTTTCAGGGGGTACCGGTAGTTCTGATACAAGGTTGGATTCTGTTATTGATGCAGTGGCCAATTTAGAAAATAATGCTTCTGCAGCTTCTGCAGCATCCCTTGCTTCTCAGTTTAAAGGAGCTCGTCTGGTAGTTGGTGGTCCAAGTATTGGAGCAGCTGTTGGAGGTTCATTTAATGCTTACGTAATTACTGTTGATGATGCAAGTAATGATATTAAAGTAACTCCTTATACCAGTGGTGTGGCTACATTGCAACCTGGTCAAAAAGGAGCTATTATTCACTTAAGGAACACTGAAGGAAATCCATTATATGGTACTGCAGATACTGTTAGAAAAGAAACTGCAATGAACATTGGTAAAATGATTAGGGACGGATACCCTGCAACCACCATTCTTTCAGAGGCAATGGGTGAAGTTGCTAAAGATTCAGGTGAAAAATACGGTGGGGGTGGAGTAAACTTAGTTTCAGGCATTTCCACTGATGACATGTTCACTCCAATTGAGATGAATCAAACAGGTTACCCTATGGATGAGGAATACTCAAAGGTCTGTGATGAATGTGGATGGGCTATGGGTTATCCTAGAGCTGAATCATTTGATGCATGTCCAGTTTGTGGAAGCGGGCTAAGAACCGTTTATGCATATGAGGCATTGGGTTCTGCCTTGACTGTAAGTCCGAATGCGGTCAGTGTTTCAGTTTATGGAAGTGACAAGCCTGGTTTGGCATCAACCACATCTGAAATTGTTGAAGCTTCAGTTGCAAAATATGGATATGATGCATCAGCTATTGCAGGCTCAATTAACAGAGGTATTAACAATGGACTTTTAATGGGTGTTGACCATGTGGAACCTAAGGATATCAATGTTAAACAGGGTTCTAAAGCTGTTGGGGTTTATTATAATGCGCTTCCAGGTGACAGGTCAGCTCCAGCATGGGATTTGCCTATTGATGGAAATATCCTAAATATTTTAGGTAGTATTCAGACGGTTGTAGGAATTATTTTAATCCTTTTGGTCGTATTTAGATCAAGATTGTTAAAATCTTTCCAGAATAGGTGATTATCATGGCATTAATATTAATTAGAGGCGAAAGCAATTCAAAATTGCTTAGTGCAATTGCTGATATGGAACGTCATGGTAATCTGAATCTAACTACAAAACCTAAAGTTGTTGATGCAAAGTTTGCGGATTCCATGGTTGAAGGAATCCTGAATTCAAAACTTAAAACTACCTCAAACGTTGCAATTGCATTTTTTGTAAAGGAAGATACTACCCTAAGCATTATGCAAGTTAAAAAAATTCATCCTCCAGCTCACGTTGTGGTTGTTAGCGATGAATATGATGCATATTCCAAGTTGGAATATGTTTTGAATAATGCTGAGGAATTCCGTGCATATCATTCCACTAAAGCTATTAATTATGGGATGATTGATTATAAAATAAATAAAAAAGAAAGGCATATCAGAAATGATAAGTTAAATAGCTATGTTAAATAGCTATTTTCTTTTAATTTTCATAATATTGCCTAGTGTTCTTTCTCCAGAGGAACTATTGACAAATTGATTCAAATCAATATTATCTACTTTTTCAAGCAATTTGATGTCTAATGTATTTTCTAGTTTTTTTGTGAGTTTTACATCTGGAGTCATTTTGCCGGTTTCAATTCTTGTTATGACTGAAACCCTTTCGTTGATTTTTTTACCTAAATCTTCACGAGACCAGTCCTTCGCTTCTCTTGCTTTTCTAATCTCAAGGCTAAAGTCTTCAATTAATTCTTCTGAAGGTTCCTCACTTCTGGAATAAGGTTTATTCCTTGTAGTTTTTGGTCTTTGATTTTTGTTCTTATTCTGTTTTACAAATTTTGGTTTTGGAGGTGCTTTTTGAATTTTTCCAAGTTTTGAGCACTCTTTACAAACAACCATTACTGATCCTTCAATTTTTGCTCTTATAGGATTGTTTTCTGGCACTGGTTTACCGCAGATTTCACATTCCATATCAATCAGTTCCTTTATTTTTTCTATATGAATATATATTATTAATGTTATATAATGATTGTTAGTATAGATTAAAATGAATACCTTTAAATACTTTAAAGTTACTAATTGTTATTAAAGTAACATGTTGTTGAAA
>CADBHR010000067.1 GCA_902794475.1 uncultured Methanobrevibacter sp.
TAGGAGGGGAGGATAAATGATAGAATATATTCAATCAGCCCTTCTCATTATTGCAGCATTTTTAATTATTATATCCGCAATAGGTCTTATTAGCTTAAGCAAAGATACCAAAAATGTAGTATATGGAAGAATCCATATTGTGGGTTTGTTTGATATTGCTTGTATTATTGCTATGATTGGCCTTGGCCAATATCTCTTGGCAGGTGTTTACTTTATCCTAGCACCATTTTCAGCACATGCAATAGCTAATGCTTATTGGAAAAAAGAAGATAGAGAAAATAACGCTGATTTAATGACAGTTGAAGAAGAGGTAGATGAAAATCATACAGTTGAAGAAGAGGTAGATGAAAATCATCCATTTTTACATCCTAAGGAAAAGATGCAGGCCTTGGAAAGCGAAGATTCAGAAAAGCTTAAGGCGGATGACAGATTTTCAGTTACTACCATAGAGATTGATGAGGGTGAGTAGTCATGTTGGAAATTATATTGTGTATTGTGATAATATTAAGCGCAATCCTTGCTCTTATTCAAAAGGATTTACTTAAAGCAGCAATTTTAACCGGTATTACAGGAGCATCTGTTGCAGTATTGTTCCAGGTACTGCTTGCACCGGATGTTGCCTTGACACAGGCAATTGTTGAAGGGGCAATCATACCGATTTTCATTGCTCTGGCAGTTAAAAAGACTCAAAGGAGTGAGGGCTGATGGCACAGGTACAGCTTGTGATATTGTTGACATCTGTTGCTTTAGTTGTGATAGGGTTTTATTCAGCAATTTTCATTGACAATATCATTAAAAAGATTATTGGTATCAGTTTCATTGAAGAAGGTGTAAATCTTTTCATTGTTGCTATCGGTTATAAAGCAGGCGGCGTTGTGCCAATCCTAATGCCGGGAATGGATACCTCATGGTTTGCTTCAAATGCAGCTTATCCTTTGCCTTTCGGTTTGGTGCTTACTAGTATTGTAATCGGCGCAAGTACACTTGCGGTAATGCTTGCTTTAGTAATGGTTTTATACAGAAGATACGGCACATTATCTACAAAAGTAATGTTGGCTGACACATCAAAACGGGAGGAATACGATGAATGAATTAATTCCACTTATGGTTATTGTTCCTTTAATGGCAGCATTATTGATTAGTGCCTTTTCAAAATTCAACACTGTAACCAAGATTTTTGCATTTGTTGTGGCAATATGTCTGCCGATAATTCCGCTGCTGTCCAATTATGGCTTCCACTACTTCGGTGGTTATGAGCCGATTCTGGATAGTGCGGTAAACATGATGTATCATCCGGCAATCACATATTCATTCACATTCCTGCAACAGATATTCATAGGTGCTGTCGGGCTTTTGACATTCCTTGTAATCTTCATTTACCTGACAAAATACAGGAAAGTCTCAGGACCGTACCTGTTCCTGTTGTTCTTAGGTACTGCAGCAGTGACTGCAATGCTTTTGACTGATGATATATTCCACATGTTCGTGTTCTTTGAGATATTGGCACTTGCACAGGTGGGAATCGTAGCTGCATCTTCAATTGATTACAGTTATGAAATGGCTTTAAAGTATATGGTTTTAGGATCAATCGGTTCTCCAATGATGCTTTTAGGAATTGGATTCTTACTGGCATTGACCGGTAGTGTAAATGTTACAGATATTGCAGCGGCAGTTCACAATGGTTTGGTTGACGCAACTTCTCCAGTATTTTTATTATCACTCGCATTGATATTCTTTGGTTGGTTATATGCATCAGGTCTACCACCTTTCCATACAATAAAATCTGGAATCTATTCAAAAGCCGAACCTCATGGTGCAGCGCTATTGCAGTCATTTACAGTCATTTCAATGATTTCAATCGTATTAGTAATGTTTAGAATTTATGCTTCACTTCCAATCTTTGAAGTTCTCATAGTCTTCTTCTCTATCTTAGCTATGATATTGGGTGTCTCTCTAGCATTAACCCAAACAGACTTCAGAAGAATGATTGGATTTTTAGCAGTGGGTGAATTAGGTTTCATAGGTTTAGGTATTGGGCTTGGAACAAACTTTTCAATTACAGCAGGACTTTTCCAGGCATTGAATGAAATCGTAATCACCGCATTATTATTCATAGGATTCGGCGCAATAGTAAATGCAACAAATGAAGTGGATACAAGAAAATTGGGTGGACTTCTTGCATACCATCCTAAAGTGGCAATAATGCTTCTGATAGGAGGTCTTGCAATGGCTGGTGTTCCTCCATTAAGCGGTTTCCAATCCAAATTGATGCTTGTTCAGGCATCTTTAAGTTGCGGATTCCCTGAAATATCCATTTTGGCAATCATGGTAAGTATTGCCACATTTGTGGTATTTGTAAAAACATATTACACAATGTTTTTAAAACCGAAACCAAATGACTTGGAATTGGAAGGAAAAGAAGTTCCAAAAGCTATGATTTTTGCAATGGGAGTATTATTAATCATTGTTATACTGTTAGGTATTTTCCCAGATGTTGTTACAAACGGAATTTCTAACTTTGTAGGAGGGATATTATGAAACTGTATGATCAGATATTCAATGTTGTAAAGCAATTCAGAAAATTGTTTTCACCGGGACCTGTTACCAATGCAGATGTTTCAGGAAGTCTTACAGCAGAAATATTTTTAATCGTATCATTGGTCTTGACTGCAATATTGCTAAGACATGTGAATGTATTGCTTGCAGGAATATTTACCTTGGTACTGGCCATAGTGCTGATTTATAGTATTCCGCTTATTCCAAAGTTCAAGATAGAACAGGAGGATTCACTTGAAAAAATGCTGTTCTATGCAATCATAACTCTTGCGCTTATAGGCATATTCATGTACTGGGGTGGTAATCTTGTCTAATACTACAATACGCAATTTGCTTGCAGCAATCTTGACAGCAATCTTTTCTGTTACTCTATTTGATGCGATATATCATATAAGCGATATGATTTATCCTGGTGTAAGTAATATATATAATACTTTAGGAACTCAAATTGCTCCGAATATGGTGACCGTTGTCATCTTTGATTTCAGGGCATACGATACTTTAGGAGAATCAATCATATTACTGACTGCCGGATTGGTGGTTTTACTAATATTCGGCAGAGGATTACTGGGGGATAAAAGATGAGTCAGGGCAGTATAATCTTAAAACTTATATCATTGCCTATTTCAATCATATTGATTTGTTTGGGTATAATGACCATTCTTGGAGGTCACATCACTCCGGGTGGAGGTTTCCAGGGTGGTGCAATGATAGCAAGCGGAATTATATTATCTGTTCTTGTCTATGGAATAGGTAATTCTCCATTTGAATTGTCACATACATATATTGAAGTTTTAGAATCTGTAGGTGCGCTGGGCTTTGTAATATTCGGATTGATAGGACTCTTTGTTGGAGGTTTTTATCTCTACAATGTAGGTACTGATATTCTTAATGTCGTTCCTCAGACTATCCAGTCTGTATTGCATTATCCTGATGTAACAAATGCCGGAATTATTCCATACCTCAATATATTTGTGGGTTTGAAGGTATTTGCTGGACTGTCTGCAATCGCAATAGCATTTGCAGGTTTTAAGAAATATGTCGAGGAGGAGGGTGAATGATGATAATCATAGGGCCAATAATAATTGCATTAATATTGGGCTTAATTATAGGTTCACAAATTAAACTCAATAACGGCGATACTCATTTCACTCTCGGATCGTTTATAGTAATACTTATTGCAGGAATTGTTGTAGCATGGCAATCTGGTAATTATCCGTTTTACACAGATTTGCCGATATCAACTGCATTTTTATCTGCTTTAATAGGAATTTTTGTAGGCAAACTAATATTTGCAAGGAGTAAATAAGGGGTTTTAAAAATGTTTTTATCAACTAATACATGTAAGGAAAACGAGAATTGTATTAAGTCATGTCCTACAAAATCCATCAGATTGGTCAACGGCGTTCCATTCAGTTGCCTTACTTGTGGAATCTGTTATGAAAACTGTCCGAACCATGCAATATTTAAAAACGGCTATGGAGGATATGTGGTTGACAGGGCCAAATGTAACGGCTGTGGAATGTGCATGTACAACTGTCCAACAAACAACATTCATATCGATGATGGAATAGTATATGGAATCTGTTCACGCTGTGGCGTATGTGCAGAAAAGTTTCCTGAATGTCGTGTGGACGGATTTGAATTCGAAAAGGAAAAGCAAATCAATTTAATCAGGTCATTTAACATCCTGAATCCGCCATTGGATAATGTTCCTTCTAAAAGTGAAAGCAATGTCAAGGAAGTTTCAAGAATCTACTTTGGAACAGATACGGAAAAATGTATTCTCTGTGGCAGATGTGAAGAATACTGTCCGACAGGTGCGATACATGTTAAGGTGGATAGGGATGAAGGAATATGCCGTGAATGCAGATTGTGTGCAGATGTTTGTCCAAATCAATCAATGAACAAGCATCAGATGGTCAATACAATATCATGTACTCTTTGTCTGAACTGTATGAAGGCATGTCCTAACAATGCGATTTCAGTTGACGATTTCAAAATTATTGTGAATAAGTTGAATCAAAAGCCTGACGGCAAAATCATATCCTGTCTCAATTGTGGATTGTGTGCTGATTTATGTGAAAACGAATCACATAAAAATGTTGACGGCAAGTTGAGATATGATCCGACAATTGACACGGAAAACGTAACTCATGATGTTGCCATAAGTCATTGTCCTGTTCTCACATTGCGTGAAGATGAGGAGATGTTCATCTATGATGAATTTTCAGATGAGGATCTTCCTGCACTTGCCGGTTTCTGTGTAAGCTGTGGTAAATGTGTACAGGTCTGTGATGAGGTCAATGCACGTCAGCTAATGACTCACACATGGGATGGAAAGGTCACAGATGACTGCATTTCATGCGGAATTTGTGTTGAAATGTGTCAGGAAGATGCGATTACATTGCATAGGGGCAAAATTTCAGTGGAAATGGACAAATGTATTTTATGTGAAAACTGTGCAGTCCATTGTCCTGTTGATGCGATTCCTAAATCTACATTGTATAAGAATGAAATCAAGGATGGATTCAACTTCATCGAGCAAAAATTATGTATGCATTGCGGAATCTGTCATGGAATATGTTCTTATGATGCAATAATGGAAATTGATGGCAATTATGTAGTTGATGAAGAGAAATGTACCTATTGTGGAGCATGCAAAAACGCTTGTCCTGCAAGGGCATTCTTATTCGAAAGAAATTTTAAAGATTCAATAGAGGGTATTTAAATGAGCAGTTTACTTAGAATAGCTTTGGAAGGAGCTTTTACCAACTTTAAAAGAATCTTTTTTGCAGCTGATAGGGTTACAGATATGGAATTGAGAAACCAGATTGCGACACTGTCAGTGGAAGTTGACGACAGGGTTGACGAAAAGGCATGCATAGGATGTGCGGGCTGTGCCAATGTCTGTCCGACTGGTGCAATTGAGATGAAAGAATTAGCAAATCCAGTTAAAATCACTGACGATTGGACTAAAAAGGAAGTGCCTGAAATTACTCTCGAAAAATGTGTTGTATGTTACTATTGTCATGACTTCTGTCCGGTCTACTCACTTTACGGTGAAAAGGGAACAATACATCCGAGCAATGTTGGAGACCAGGAAGTTGACATCACAGAAACAATGTCACAGCCATTTAAGATTTCAGATGACAAGCTCAAATTCATTGCACAATATTTATCAGATAATACAGTATTGAAGAATAGGGAGGATGGTGATTAGATGGGAATTAAATCATTTTCAAGAGTACGGGCAATACACGTCATGCTGGTTTATACCGGAGGATGTAACGGTTGCGATATTGAAATTGTAAACTCAATTCTATCACCTAGATTTGATGCTGAGCAATATAATGTGTTTTTAACTTGGAATCCTCGTGAAGCGGATGTATTGGTCGTCACAGGACCGGTTACACATTTGAATAGAAAGCCATTGGAGGCAATTTATGAAGCCATTCCTAATCCTAAACTGGTTGTGGCTGCAGGAAGTTGCGCTCTTATGGGTGGTGTTTATAAGAACTGTTATGGTGACATTCCTTCAGAAGAAATTGAAGGACCGGTTGAAAATATCATACCTGTAAATGCTAAGGTGCCAGGTTGTGCCGTAAGGCCTCAGGATGTTTTGGCTGGTGTAGTATCACTTTTACCTACATTATTAGATGCGGATTAGAGGGGATTTGATGGATAAGAAAGTACCAAGAAGTAATATTATTGAAACTGAAATTCCAATGGGTACAGTTCACCCTGCTGCATTGGAGCCATATAGAGTAAGGTTTTTTGTAGAGGATGAAATCGTTCAGGAAGCCGAAATCACTATTGGTGTTAATCATAGGGGTATTGAAAGGATCATGGAAGGTCTTCCAGTTGAAAAGGCAAATGCCCTAACTGAAAAAATCTGTGGAATCTGTTCTAATTCACATATATGGAACTCATGCAGAACCGCAGAAATGGGACTGGGCATTGAAATTCCGGAAAGAGCTCTTTATATTCGTGTGATTATGGGCGAACTTGAACGTTTGCATTCACATTTCTTGTATCTGGCTCACGGTTGTGAAGTACTGTCTCATGAAACATTTTCAATGAGAGTGTTCTACCTGAGGGAAATCGTCATGGAACTGCTTGCGATGATTGGAGGAAACCGTGTACAGTACGGTTGTTCCGTCCTTGGAGGAGTAAGGCCAAGATGTGATTTGGATGAGGCTAAACTGTTGAGGCTTAAAAACGATATGGATGCACTTGAAGAAGGACTCACTGGATTTGTCGAAAGGTTTTTAGCAGATTCAATTGTTCAATCAAGGATTACTGGAATCGGTGTACTACCTCAAAAGCAAGCTATCGAACTTGCGGTTACTGGTCCGACTCTAAGGGCAACCGGTGTTGCAAGAGATTTAAGAACAACAATGTTTGAATATGATGAATTTGACTTTAATGTTATCACACAGCCTGACGGCGATGTCAAATCAAATCTGGTAATGAGGGCATTGGAATCATTTGAGTCAATCAAAATCATTCGTCAGGCCATTGCAAACATTCCTGAAGGAAAAGTAGTAAACCGTGACTGGGAAATGTTTGACATAGACATCACTGAAAGTTATATTGAAGTTCCGAGAGGAACACTTTATCATTCATATGCACTTGAAAGCGGAAGAGTAAGGCACTGTATAATCAGGACTCCATCAATGGCAAATATTGGTGCAATGCAGTATGCATGCATTGGGGACCAGCTTACAGATGCACAATTATGTATCGTACAGTGTGACCCGTGTTTCACCTGTACAGATAGGGCGATTGAAATCATAAGGAGATAGGAAAATGTTTGAAAATATACTCACTAATCCGATTATTGTTGTAATATTGACAATTTTAGTCTGCTTTATAATTTCAACATTGCTTCCGGGAATTGAGAGGAAATATATTCATGCAAGGATTCAGCAAAGAATTGGACCGATATTGATTGCTCCTGGAATCATGGCTCCTTTGAAATTCATGTTTAAGGAAAATGTTAAAGTTTCATCTCCTGTATCTGGATTATACAAGGCATTGCCGGTAATATGCTTTATTGTTGTGCTGTGCATTTTAATCGCATTGACTCCGCAGGCCTATCAGATTCCTGCACTTGCAAGTTTAGTTGCGATTGTCGGATTTTTGAAGGTGGAAGAGATATGCTACGTGCTTATGGGAGCATTGTCAAAATCTGTAATGTCAGTTAGGATGCCTTTCCCTGATAAGATTAAGGGGGCGGCTCACAACAACTCCAACCTTTCTTTCATTGAAGACATAAGCGCAAGAAGGTCACTCAGGATGATTACTTATGGATCTTTCCCATTGTATTTGGCATTGTTTGCACCTATTACTGCTGCAGGAAGCATCTTTTTGCAGGATATTGTGGCATATCAGCAAGCCAATGGGCCGTTCCTGTTTACAATATCCGGTGGAATCGCAGCAATAGTATTCTTCATTGGTTATATGATTATATTGAACGAATATCCGTTTTCAATTATCAAGGCAAAATCTGATGTAATTGAAGGACCATATATGGAGTATGCGGCTAAATACAGGGCTGTTGTTTATTTGACACGCGGATTTTTCATGCTTGTGCTTGGCTGTGTCTTTTCAGTTTTGTTCATTGGAATTCCGCCAACAATAATGTCTCTCGGATTTTTGGTAAACATTTTGGTGGCATTGATTTTCGTGTTCATGATGGGAATTTTCTCAGCATTCGCTCCGGTATTCACCAATAGGCAGCTATTGCCTACAATCTTGTGTACCTCACTACTGGGAATATTGGCCATTGGACTTGGATTATTATAAGGAGGGATTATTTATGAAGTTTGTTATGAGACCGTATCACATGGTAAGTCTTGGAGGATATATTGTCGAATGGGATTTTCCTTACAGAAATCTTATAGTTGTAAATAAAACCTCTGAACCGATTAAAATAGAAATACCTGTATTTCATGAGGAATGGATACAGGAGCATAGGGATTTGGGTCTTGATGTGATTCCAGTCACCAAAGATGACAATTACTTGAGCATGTGGAAAAGGGCACATGCAGAACTTGATAAAGTAAGGCCGAAAAATGAGTGATTAGATGACATCACTGATGTTATCACAACTCATGGTGCTAATATTAGTTATGTTCACCTTTTTGTTGAGAAGAACAATATGGGTTCCATCAACTTGGAATTGGAGCATGTTGAAGATATTGATGATTTAATCAAGGATTTGAACAATATCGATGAAGTGAAATCAATAGAATTGCATGGTTCTCAATTGGACATCTATGGAAAACGTATAATCATTGTAGGTGGCGGAGCGCAGGTGTCTCAGGTTGCTATGGGTGCAATCACCGAAGCCGACAGACATAACATACGTGGAGAACGTATAAGTATTGATACAATCCCTTTGGTTGGCGAAAGGTCATTGGCAGAGGCTGTTGAGGCTATATCAAGGCTTCCTCGTGTAAGTGCTTTAGTGCTTGCAGGCTCACTTATGGGCGGGGAAATCACAGATGCCGTTCGCAAGGTCAAAAAAGAAAGTAATTTAATTGTCATTTCCCTTAATATGCCAGGTAGTGTAACCGATTATGCCGATTTGATTATTACTGATCCTATTCAGGCAGGAGTTCTTGCGGTAATGTCCGTTGCAGACACTGCGGTTTTTGACATTAAGCGTTTAGGCGACAATATCAAGTTTTGATTCATGTTTATGGACATATAGGTGGGGAGTTAAGTACTTAACTCCCTTTCTTATTTTTATTTTGAGCAAATATCTTTATACTCGCATTTTTCACATTTTCGAGCACTTTTTTTGACATTCGGTTTCTTTTTATTGTCGATTATTTCCTTAACTTCACGAAGAATGTTGAAGTAAGCCTTTCGCAAATCCACATCCATTACGACAGGGCGTCTGTCCCCTATCTTTTCATAATCGACAAAGCCGACATAAACATCATTTCTAAATTCCTCTTCAATCAGTATTGCATCTGCTACAAGTTCAACTGCATCGGAATCCCAAACCCCCTTGACCGGTGGATTTCCGCTTTTCAGGAGAACTGGATAGTATTGTCCATCAACTATTTCAATCTTGTCACACATTCCTATTACTCCGAGGCTTGGGTCCTTAATGAGATATGAATACATGCAGTTCGGGAAAAACATGTCGATGATTTCAAATGCATGCTTGTCAAGGGTGGTCATTGTCTGTTTGGTTTTCAGTGCAGTCATTTTTATGTTGAAATATGCATCGTCAATTATTTCGTTAATTTGGGATGATTCAAGACCTATGTTCATTGATTTGATGGAATTGGTGGTGCTTTTGATGTATGGATCGATATTTTCTGATAGGACGTTTTCTATTTCGCTTAATACCATCTCTTTTTTGACCTTTCGCATATTCTTTTGAATCAGATCCTGAATGTCAATTTTAAGTTTTTTTATTTCAACTGCCAGTTGGTAATCCTTATTTTCGCTGGTATCAACATGGGTCTTAAGGTACAGCTTCATCGGACAGTACATATGTTGTTTTATTGAAGAAACTTTTATCATTTTATAACCTCTTAAAATTCTCAATATTACATTTAACTTAATAATATTTAAAATTAGAAGTTATAAATGTCTACAATTATTTAAAATAAAATAAAAAAAGTAAATAGCTAATTATTTAGCTATTTGAAGTCAATTTTACACGTTGTAGTAATCTTTGTTGATTGCTGGCAATTTTGCAAAGATGATTGGAACCACAATCAATACTACAGTCAGTATTGTCATAATTGCGCTGCTGAAGCTATCTGCAGTGGTTATGGTGCTGAATACTCCCTGAATCCAAAGGCCACCAATACAAATCGGCAAAATGTATTTTATTACGACTTTCCAGGTTTTTCCCACTTTTATTGTAGAATTTTCGTTCAATGTTTCAATCAGGTCGTCAAATTTGTAAACCCAACCGAAGATAATGCATTCCATAAGTACTGCAAGCAGCAATGAGAAGTTGTTTAGATATGCAAGATATGCATCAAATACTCCTAATATTATGCTTCCCGCACCTGTTGCAAATATTGATGATATGAAAAATCCAACTATGCATACTGCTGTTGCGGTCTTTTTACGCTCAATTAGGAATTTTTCTGAAATTGAGTAGCAGACTCCCTCAAGTAGCGCAATGACGGATGTTATTCCTGCAAATAAAATACATATGAAGAATAAAGGCCCTATTATATTTGCTGCAGGTCCCATGGTATTGAACACCTGTGGGAAAACTACAAATGCAAGGCCTGATCCTGATGTTACTAGTTCATTGAAGGCAATTCCACTGCTAACTGTCATGAATCCTAAAATAGAAAATATTCCGATGGAGTTGAACACTTCAAAACCGGAGTTTGAAAATGCTACAATCACCGCATTGTCCACCAATTTTGAACCTTCAGGCAGGTAACTTGCATAAGTCATTGCAATTGCCATACCTAAGCTCAAGGAAAATACGATTTGTCCAAATGCCGCCAGCCATACATTCAGATTGGTCAGTGCACTCCAGTCTGGTGTGAAAATCTGGGTATATCCTACAGATGCACCAGGTAATGTCAAGGAAAATGCAACAATGACTACAACGATTATGCATAATAGCGGAAGCAATATTTTGCTCACCTTACCGATTCCATCATTCAAATCCCTTTTGATGATGAGCCATGCCAAAAACCAAATTATGAATACTGAAACAAATACGTTTGGAACGATGCTAAACACTCCATCCCATGAATTTGCTACATGGAGGACATTATTTGTAAAGTATAAATCTGGATTTGCTCCCCATGCCTTTGTAAAGCTTAAAAATATATAAATGAGGTCCCATCCGACAACACAGACATAATATGTTGTTATCAGGAATACGACCAGCAATATAAACCATGCTACCGGTTCCAATTTGTTATTGACTGAATATAATATCCTTGCAAGTGATTTCTTGAACCTGAATCCTACTGCATATTCCACTAAAACGAATGATATTCCAAGTAAGAATAATGAAACGATGTAGGGAATCATGAATGACCCTCCACCGTTTGAGTATAAAACATTCGGGAAACGCCAAATGTTTCCGAGACCCACAGCAGAACCAATCATTGCCATCATGAATGCAAGATTACTATTCCATTCTGATTTTTTAGTCTCCGTCATAATATCACATTAATTTTAATAGTATTATTTTTAGCTTTTGAAGTTTATATATTATTTGTATTGATTTTCAATGACATGTGTTATTTTTGGCTAAAAATTCTTGAATAAAATTGATATTTGTTTTTTTGTCATATGAAGTATATTCGATTTGTAAAAATAGTGAATGGTTGATATGAATTTAATAAATTATTTTCGTTTTGTTTAAAAAATAGTGATAAGAGTTGATTCTCTTATCTGATAATCCTCTAAACTGGACTTTCCTTGAGCTTTAGATATTCATCAATGGCTTCCCTAGTTGTTCCAACAACAATCCTGTAATGTGAAAATTCTCCGTTGACGATTACCTTTTCCACTTTTCCTTTGGCGACCACATGCTCGCCGTCAATTACTTCACCGGCATAGGTGTGGGTAAATGAAACGACTTCGGTTAAAGGAAAATCAACGCCGTCAATAATCTCAACGTTTTCAATTGTGTAAAGTGAAGGATTGTCAAATGCTCCAAGGGCGCTTATGATGTCGCATTCGATTTGGGCGATTCCCTGAGGCTCATACACGGTATCTCCCCATGTGCCCTCAATCTCATCATAGTCCTTTGTGGCCAAGATGTCGAATAGGGTTCCGTTTATTGTTCCCCTGTTCGCCTTTCTGTTTTCGTACCATCTGAACTCCTCTTTGGTGAGGCTTTCGTCAAACATTCTCTTGTCGTAAACGAAATCCCAGTAATCGTCGGTAATTCCCCTGACTGTTATGTGCTTGTCAACCTCTTCAATATAGACTTCCTTTCCACGATGTTCCTTAAAAGCTGCAATGGCACGTCTGTGATTGTCCAGTCCATATACTACAAAGTCCAAATCGCTGACGTCGCTTTTTTGAAGCCCTGGAAGGATTGATCCTGAAATTCCCAGATGGTCATAGGGGATATCTGCCATGAAATGGAAAAAGTCGGCAACATCCATCAATTTTGCAATAAGTTCAGGATTTTTTACCTCTCCCCCTTCATCGAAAGTCTTTTTGAGGCCAAGCAGTCTGTTTTCTGGCTTGATGACTCTAACTACCTTGTCTAGAGGAACGCCCATCATTTCAACGTTTGTGACGTCGCTGAAATACAGATAATCTGGGTGATTTTCTCTTAAATAGAAGTAAGCTTCCTCAGATCCGACTTTCCTATATCTTTTTCCGTCCTTTTCACGGTCCCCTTCAGGGTCCGGCACATATCTTAAAAATGAAATCACTCTGTTTTCAGGGTGAATGTAATTGGTTGATGCGAAATATAAATCATCGCTTGTGTAGATGAAGTCTCTTGTTCTTACTTGTTCCATGATTTTAACTCCTAGGTTAAACTTTGTATTTTCTATAATTAAATGATTATGAAATTTTTCGTGATGTGTAGGAAATATTATATAATTACTTAAATAGAATAATTATCAGTTAAATATATTTTGGTGAATATTTTATGTAGTTTGATAAGATATTCCTGACAATATGCTTGATTGTATGCATTTTCAGCATGGCAAGCGTATGTGCAGGCGATATAAAATTGATATGGCAATAGTCAGTGGGGATATGAGTCAGGTCGACTCGTCCCAAAGTGAGAAAATTGCAGATGATAATCTGCAGGCGGTTGAAGAACAGGCAAATGATGATAAAATTGTGGGTGATGAGAGTAATTCAGATGTTTTGAGTCCCAGTCCTGGCAACTATTCGGAACTGGGTGCTGAAGTAGGCTCTGAAGGAGATGTTGAACATAATACTGATGTTATTGCTTTGGATCCCAATAAAGGTTCCTACACTGATTTGCAGTCAATGATTGATAACTGTATGGAAGATACTCTTTATTTGCCTTACAATATTACTTTCAATCCAGATTGTGATTTGGCTTCTGACAATCCATATAATGAAAGCATTAACTTTAAAGAAGGTATGCAAATTAAAAGGACATTGACCATTGACGGTAACGGTTTTACAATCAATGGTTTGAAAAAATCCAGAATATTCAATATAACTGCTTCAGATATTGTTCTAAGGAATATTACATTTGTAAACGGTAATTCTGAATTGGGTGGAGCCATCATATTCTACAATGATGTTTCAGGTATAGCAATTGACAATTGTAAATTTATAAACAATTCCGCTGCCATAAATGGTGGTGCATTATATGTCAATGGCGCATTTGTCAACAGCACCATTGGAAATAGTCAGTTTACAAGTAATGTCGCCACTAAAAATGGTGGTGCGGTTTATATATTCAACAGTTCCACTGAAAACCTCTTTGAGAACTTGACCTTTTCCGACAACAGGGCAGAAAATAATGACGGTGGTGCAATTAACTTCCATTGGGAACTGTTCAAGACAAGGTTCAACAACATTACATTCTTTAAAAACACTGCCAAAAACTATGGTGGAGCAATAAACACTGATATTTTATTAACAACAAGGCTTCTAATGGTGGAGCAATGGGTGGATATGGTCAGTCCAATGCCAACTCATTTGAGGGATGTTTATTTGCAAATAACTCTGCTACCAATAATGGTGGAGCGGTATGTTATAAGAAAAATATGCAATCCAATGTCTTTGAAAACACCGAGTTTATAAAAAACACTGCTGCAAATAATGGTGGTGCAATTTATAGTAATAGCATTTCCAGTGGAAACATGTTTGTGAACTTGACCTTTTCAGAGAATAGGGCAAGAAATACGGATGGTGGAGCAATTAACTTCCATGGTGAAACATCCAAAACAAGCTTCAGCAATGTTACATTCTTTAAAAACGCTGCTGGAGATAGCGGCGGTGCAATAAACAATGACAATAATGTGAATGATGAGAATAAATATGTAAATGTTGATTTTATTAACAATACTGCTTCCAAGGGAGGAGCCTTGAACGGATATGGCCAGTCCAATAACAACTCCTTTGACGGATGTTCCTTTGCCAACAACTCAGCTGCCAATGACGGTGGAGCAATATATTACAAAGGAAACATGACATCCAACATCTTTGAATGTTGTTCTTTCGTAAATAACGCTGCAGGCAATAATGGTGGTGTAATATTTGGCTTTAGGAACTCTATTTCCAATAAGTTCAATAAAGATTTATTTATAAATAATTTCGCTGCCAATAATGCCTCTGTAATTTATTATCAAGGTTCTTCAACTTCAGACATGTTCAACAGCACTGAATTTAGAAGTAACTCTGCAGATGCGATGAATGGAAGCGCTATAGCTGTTCTTTCAACATTGGAGAGAGCCGCCTTCAATAATGTCAAATTCATAAACAACACAGGAAATTCAGTAATTGATATTAATGAATCTGATCAGAATTCTATCATCAGAGGCTCCATTTTCATTAACAATAATGCAGCTGTTTTAAAAGTAAATTCAGGAAGCATGCAACTCATTAATAATTGGTTTGGAAATAATGCCTCAAATTACAATGAAACACCGAATGCCGGAATCGGATTGGACAGCTGGTTGTTCTTAAATGCAACAGCCAATCCTGATGAAGTTTTAGTAAATCAAAGCTCATCAATTGCCTTCAAATTATGTTCCTACAATGCAACTTCAGGCACAATCCGTGATTATGATGCATCAGAAATGAATGTCGAGTTGGAATTAAACTCAACTTTTGGAGAACTGAACCGATACTCTGCCTTGATTGGTGAAGAAGTAACATATTCTGCTAAACAACTTGGAAACGCAGAGGTTATAGGTAAATTTGAAACTGCATCATATGCCGTTGGATTAAATCCTAGAAATCCTGCATCAGTTGATGTTGTCAATTCCACTTTGGATTTAAAAATCAATGATACTTTTGGTCTTGTTGCAACCACTTCTCCTGAAGGTCTGCCGGTCACTTACAATTCCAGCAATGTGTCTGTAGCCACTGTTGATGCTGACGGTAATGTATTTGCCGTGGGTGTGGGCAGTGCAGTTATTACAGTTAGTGTAGGCGGTGATGGAGTATATGCTTTAAACTCAACTGCTGTAAATGTTAATGTTGTTAAAAGGGATTTGAACATCAGTGCATATTCATTAGGCATCACTGGAAATGTCACTCTTGTCCTTGTTGGTTTCGAGAACGCTACCGGTAATGTTACTGTAACTGTCGGTGAAAATATTTACAATTCTTCCGTTATGTGGGGCATGGCTTTTGTATCCATTCCTCAATCCCGCGAAAACGTTACAGCATATATCTATTATCCTGGTGATGATAATTATTGTAATGCATCAACCACTGTTGATATCATTGCCAAAAAGGGTTTGAATATCACTGTTAGTGTGGACCCAATCCATGTTTGTGAAAATGCCATTCTTATCATCACCGGCTTGGAGAATGCCACAGGCAATGTAAGCGTGATTGCGGGAAGAGGATTTTATAATGCTCCTATTGTAAATGGCACTGCTATAGCCACAATATCAGGATTAAACAATACTTCCACTGCTTATGTTTTATTTTTAGGTGATGACAATTATGATATGGGCTTTGCCAGTGTAAATATTACCGTTTTACCTGCCAAAGAGAATGTAGCTATCACTGCAAGTCCAGTTACTGCAACATACAACATCAACAAAAATCTGGTTATTACCTTAAAGGACGCTAACGGTAATGTATTGGGTGGTGTTAAAGTCATTGTCAACTTGAATGGTGCTAAAACATACACTACAGATAAGAACGGTCAGATAAAAGTTAACGTAGCTAAATTGATGCCTAAAACCTACACTGCAATAATAACATTCAATGGTGATGACGCATATGCCAAATCAACCAAGAATGTTCAGGTAATCGTTAAAAAGGGCAAAGCTAAAATAGTTGCCAAAAAGAAAACCTTTAAAAGATCCAAAAAGGTCAAAAAATACACAATAACTCTAAAAGACAGCAAGAAAAAAGCAATCAAAAAGGTAAAAGTTACCTTAAAAGTCAAAGGCAAAACCTACAAGGCAAAAACCAATGCAACATTTAAAATCAAGAAGCTGGCCAAGAAGGGCAAGTACAAGGCAACTGTAACCTACAAGGGTGATAAATGCTACAATAAAGTCACCAAGAAAGTCAAAATAACAATCAGGTAGGCTTCAAAAGGCCTACAACTTTTTCTTTTTTTAATTTCAATGAAGCATCACAAACATAATGCCACGAACTCTCCTCAAGGAATCATAGTCACATATTTATATAAAGTTGGATAGAATTTTAATTATATTAAATGTTTCACACAAAAACAATAAAAATGAATATTGTTTGTAAAACTAAAACATTTTTTATCAAAATATTTTTCAGAGGGAGAGAAATGGATTTCAAAAAGAGCATACTAATATTGATCATAGCCGTTTTTCTCGTAAGCATTGCCGGAGCATGCGCCGTAGATGCGGATGATGCGGCAATGGCCAGTGAAGATGGAATCGAGCTGGCGACAGCGGAAAATGGCTTGAAGACAACTGAAGACATCGAAGAAAGTGGCGGAGAACTTCTGTCTGCAGATGATGATGAAATCATGTCCACGGAAAATGACCTGGATGCATTAAGCGCAAATCCGGGCAACTATTCGGGGCTGGCCGAGGAAATAGGAAACAACCAGAATGTCGAACTGGCACATGATTACTATGGATATGATTCCGGAGACACCATCGAAATCACGGTCGACAACACCTTCATCGACGGCAGGGGTGCCGTAATCGACATGGCAGATTCGGCAATTCAGGCATTTAAGGTAAGTGCCTCCGGTGTGACATTTAAAAATCTGACAATTAAGAACGCCAATTATGGCGATTACGGTGCAGCAATATACTTCACCAAGTCAGGCACGCTGATGGACTGCAATTTTTTCAATAACAAAGTAACTGCGCAATATAGCTATGGAGGGGCAGTCTATTTTGCCATGGATTCCACAGCCACTGTAATAAATTGTAATTTTGTCAATAATACTGCATCTAGCGAGGGTGGAGCAATTTACTTTAGACAGAATACTGCCAGTACTTTTGAAAATTGTAATTTTGTTAATAATACTGCTTCCGCCAATGGTGGGGCAATTTACTTCAGCAGTTCCAGTTCCACCCGTACTTTTGAAAACTGTAATTTTACCAATAACTCTGCTATGAATAGGGGTGGTGCGCTTTACGTTAGTGGCGAAAGCAATATAATAGGTGGCACAATGCGATTTTATGGTGAGGGCATTGTAACAAATTGTAATTTCAATAACAATGCCGCATCTAGCGAGGGCGGTGCAGTCTATTTCTATGCTTCAAGGGGCACTGTTGAAAATTGCAATTTCACTGATAACAAAGCAACTGCGAATAATGGTATTGGCGGTGCCGTCATTTTCGAATTGGGCTCTGACGGTTTTGTTGAAAACTGTAATTTTGCCAATAACACAGCAAACAATGGCGGTGCAATGTTATTCATCATGTCAGGCACTGTAGAAAACTGTAATTTCACCAACAACTCTGCTGAATCAGACGGCGGCGCAATTTTTTTAACCCAGCAAAGCACTATAGAAAATTGCAATTTCATCAATAACACTGCAGGAGGAAACGGCAGTGCCATTAATTTTAGATATGATGGGGGCGATGTATCAAACTGCAATTTCACCGGTAACGCAGCAAATTACGGAGGGGCGGTTTACTTTAAGAATTTCGCCAACCTAACAGATTGTAATTTCGCCAATAACACGGCTTCCAGAAGTGGCGGTGCGGTTTACTTCTTCAATGACGGCAACGTAACAGATTGTAATTTTGCCAATAACTCTGCTTCCAGAAATACTGGTGGTGCAATTTATTTCGACTCCGGTTCCGGCAGCGTTTCAAATTGCAGCTTTGCCAGCAACAAGGCAGTTAACGGCGGCGCCATCATGATGTCTTCGGGAGGCAATGTAACAGACTGTAACTTTGCCGATGATGCCGCCTCCAATTATGGCGGTGCAATCTGCATGTATTCAGGCACTGTTGAAAACTGTAATTTCACTAACGGCACTGCAGGTTTTGGCGGTGCGGTTTACTTCTTTGATGATGGCGATGTGATAAACTGTAATTTTGTGGGTAACGTAGCTTCCTATGGTGACGGTGGTGCCCTCTATTTCCGTGAGGGAATTACCGGTAATGTGGCATATTGTAATTTTGTTAATAATAAAGCTTCCTATGGTTATGGCGGTGCAGCTTACTTTTTAGGCACCGGTGAAATGGCATATTGCAATTTCACCAATAATTCCGCTTATTATAACGGCGGTGCTGTCGTGATTATTTCAGGCAGTGCTCTAAACTGTAATTTTGCCAATAACACAGCAAAAAACGGCGGTGCAGTAAAGGGTGAGGAATGCACAATAACCGACTGCCGATTCACCAACAACACGGCAACCCAAAACGGAGGCGCAATATTTGACGCAACTGCCAACGATTGCATATTCACAGACAATAGTGCAGGTCAATTTGGTGGTGCAATATATCAGGGCGATGCGGAAGGCTCGACATTTGCAAACAACAGAGGATATGCTGGAGGAGCAATTTATGAAGGCAGTGCCGCAAACTGTAACTTCACAGAAAATAATGCACTTGTGGGCGGAGCAGTGGCAGTCTCTTCGGTATCAAACTCAGTCTTTAACAACAATACTGCTTTGGCATTAGGTGGAGCTGCAGTCAACAGTAACGCAACACTTTCCAACTTCACCGGCAACATGGCAGCCAAAGGCGGAGCGATGCATGGAAGCAATGCCGTGCAGTGCATCTTCATCAACAACAGCGCAAGTGAAGGCGAAGCGTTATGCCTCAGCCGTGAAATCCTCTGCACATTCATAAACAATAATTGTTCAGAGACAAATTCTCTGGCCTTCAACGTTTCCGATTTCACAGCCAACTACAAATCCGGCAAAAAGCTTATGGTCATCCTGATGTGTGACGGCATGGCATTTGACGGAATAAACACTACAATCGAGGTTTATCAAAACGGTGTGCTGATCACCACTCATAATTGCCTGAGCGGTGAGGGATGGCCTGTTGATTTGAATCCTGGAATTTACAGGGCTGTCTTAAGCGTTGCCAACCATCCGGATATAAGCCCTGCCAATGTGACAGTGACAATAGTGAGCAAATTGGCAACTTCAATCGCTTCTGCTGATGTGAATGCCGCCTACAATGAAAACAAATACCTGACTGTCACTCTAAAGGACACCAACGGCAAGCTGGTAGTTGGAGTCAAAGTTTCCATCAATATCAATGGCGCCAAAACATACGTCACTGACAAAAACGGCCAGATCAAAGTCCCAACAAAAGGACTGGCAGTCAAGGCATATACAGCCAAAATAGCATTTGCCGGAAACGACAACTACATGGCATCTTCTGCAAATGCCAAAGTAACTGTCAAAAAGGCAACTCCTAAAATCACTGCCAAAAACCAGAAGTTTAAAAAGTCCTTAAAGGTCAAGAAATACACCGTAACCTTGAAGGACAACACTGGAAAAGCCATGAAGAAGGTGCAGCTCACCATAAAAGTCGGCAAGAAGACCTACAAGGCAAAAACCAACAATAAAGGTAAGGCAACCTTCAAAATCAAAAAGCTCACCAAAAAGGGCAAATACAAATCGACAGTGACATTCAAGGGTGACAAGAACTACAATAAGGTCACCAAGAAAGTAAAAATAACCGTTAAATAGGGTCAGGTCCCTATTTACATTTCTTTTTTTAAGTGGGATATTCCACTTTGACTGCCTTTAAAATAATCGCTTTTGCAGTCAATCTAATGGGTTCTCTGATTATCATCTTCATTTTAATGGACCGGTTTTCACATTAACGCAAGCGTTATCAAGAACAGAATCCCTTTCCTGGAAGGGATATATGCAGGGGTTCGCAAAAGCGGTTTTTGAACAGTTAATGGCACTTGTTAATGTTTTTTCTCAGGGAATGCTCCGTTGCCCGAGTCCGATTTTTAAGGCGCCTGCGCTCCCTCAACAGTTATATATTTATATATTAGTTGAAGACTTTTAACTGTATTTTGAATGTTTTAGCCAAAAACGATGGATTTAAAGATTTTCGTTTATTATAAAGCATTTTTACCAAAATAGTATTCACGAGGGAGAAAATGAAATACAAAAAGATCATGATTATAGTGATTACGGCTATTTTTCTTGTAAGCATTGCAGGCGTCTGTGCCAGTGATGCAAACGATACGACAGTATCCAGTGAAGATACAAGTCAAATTGAATTGTCCGATAGCGATAAAGTAATTGAAGATAATCTGCAAACAAGTGAAGAAAACGATGAATTGACTTTAACTGATAATGACGTATTTGGTGCTGATTCAGCTTCATATTCAGATTTGGCTCTAGAGATTAGTAAATCTGGAAATGTTACATTAACCCATAAAAATTATATTTATGATGGTGGTGCTACCATTGAAATTAAGGAGGACAATAAGGTCATTGATGGTAACGGTGCTGTCATTGACATGGCAGGATCAACAAAGATGAGTGCATTTAAAGTATCCTCTTCAGGTGTAACAATTAAAAACCTAACCATTAAAAATGCTAATTATAATATTGATGGAGGAGCAATTTGCTTTACTGGGGATAGTAGATATTGTACTGTGACAAATTGTAATTTTACTGACAACTCTGCTCGTTTGGGTGGTGCGGTTTGCTTCTTAGGTAGTAGTGGTACTGTGACAAATTGTAATTTTACCGGCAACACTGCCTCAAG
>CADBHR010000068.1 GCA_902794475.1 uncultured Methanobrevibacter sp.
GTTGTTTTATATATTTATGCGACCTTTCCAATAGGGAAACAAAATATGGAGGATTTTGGAATTTAACTCTAAAAATTAATTATGTATCGAGTATCCGAACAGTTTGATATTTCTGATGATTATCCATTTCACCAAACATTCTACGATTAAATTATATTTTTAGACATCTTCAAACTTCAATTTCATAATCATAATTACAAAAAAATGTTTTAAAAAAAAGACCCATGCAGCGAAATTTAATCATTAAAAATTAGCAGGTTTATTAAAAAATAAGTTAAAGTTGAAATTCAATGTCTACAACATGATAAACATGCTCGAACAAGTAGACACCGAATAATTTTATCCATCAAAATTTTAGAATTTAAGTACCCAGAAAGTGGACTTTAAACTCTAATGAATATTATGAAATAGATTATATATAAAGTTTATTGTTTTTTAATTTATAAATTGCAGGAAGTGTTCATTACAAATAAACAAACCCAAACATAGCCGGTTACGTATGATGACAAATGCCAGACACCACGTTATAATGGTGTATATGAGCATTGCGACCCAAAATTTCTTTTGGATACTCATAAGGATTCCTCCATTTTGATAGATAAATTTGCCAAGAGGAGAGTTCATTAAAACATTTGTTTTAAAATCCCTCATAGGAAATATTATCTTGTTCGAAATAATACCACCTCCTTTTGGTCAAGAGTTTGGTTAGTTATAATATTTGATTTAATAGTATTTAAGACTTCCATTCATTAAATTAAGGCCTAAAAATTGTTTTAAACGTGAAATATTGCTTTATATTCGTAAAATTTACTTCATCATATAAACACACCAATGTCGCAAAATCCTGACATGAAAAAATTAGAATATAGATTAAAAAAAATAAATAATGAAAATTAGAATTTAAAGAGGATAGAAACCGTTGGTTTCATACTTGATTTTGAACCATCCTTCAAGCATCTTGTCTGCAAGCACAAATTTCCTTTCACGATTGAATTCAATTATTCCCTGATTGGAAAGTGAATCCATGAATCTTGTTATGCTGGATTTCGCATATCCCAGCTCATTGTCCAAATCAGCCTATTTGAGCCTTCATGCTCCAGAAGATAGATTATGAAATCCTTTTCTCCCTCGCTTAACATTAATTTTTTGAAACATAACATTCAAAATTATTGGATAACAACTGTTCGATTGAATCGAACATATTCCATTAAATCGAAAATTGTAATGATGACTATCAGATTGGACATGTTCCATCAAATCGGCAAATGACATTTTTAATCAAATTCATTACAATGTTTGTCAAACAGCAATCTGTAATGTAACAACATCAACACCATTATCTTCAAACTCGCATCTGAGCTTGTCAAGAAATTTCCTCGACGAGTTATCACAAATCATCAAGAGCAAATGGCAATGCAAACAAGTTTCATAATATAGGAGAATTCATTTATTAAAATAGGATATGTTGAAGAAAATATGTGTTAAAATTAATAAGAAATGAAATAGGTTTAAGATATTGTTGAATCACCATGATTTAATGTGAGACATGTAGATAAAAAAATAAAAGGGAAATTGAAATTTCCCTATTTCAAAACTATTTTGACTTTTTTGTTTAGAATATCTTAGGACATGCAAATATTACTTTGCAAATGCACTCTCTAATTCTTTATATACATTATAAACCTACTTATTATTATATCAACTTTAGATACCGGGAGCTTATAATATGAATAATGAAATTGTTAAAACATTATTATATACCAGTGAAGATGGAGCAGTGGCCATAAAAGTAATTATTGATTCTGAAAATGACACAATGTGGACCACACAAAAAACCATGGCGGAATTGTTTGGTAAAAATATCAAAACCATAAGTAAACATTTAACCAATATTTTTGAGTCCGGAGAGTTGGTAAAATCAGAAGTTACCTTCAATCCGAACGATTCCACTAATAGTGGAATCGTTATTATAAACCCGGATGCGAAAACACAGCCGATATTATACAACCTAGATGCCATAATCTCTGTCGGCTATCGTGTAAACAGCAAACAGGCAACACACTTTCGCAGATGGGCAACAGGCGTGCTTAAAGAGTATATTGTAAAAGGTTTTGCACTGGATGATGAATTATTGAAAAAAGGCACAAGATTTGGGAAAGATTACTTTGACCATTTGCTTTCAAGAATTCGTGAAATACGTGCATCAGAGAGAAGATTCAACCAAAAAATCACAGACTTATATGCAACAAGTGCCGATTACAATCTAGATGCCGATGAAACAAAAGACTTCTTTGCCACAGTGCAGAACATGCTACTATTTGCCATTACCGGTCAAACTGCCGCTGAACTCATAAAATCCCGCAGCGACAAAACTAAAGTTAACATGGGACTTACAACATGGGAAGATGCCCCTCATGGAAAAATCCTACAGGCTGATGTGGTAATTTCAAAAAACTACTTAAACGAAATGGAATTGGATTCACTGAATACACTGGTTGACGGTTTTTTAACATTGGCAGAAACAAGAGCAAATTCCCAAAAACCAACATTTATGAAAAACTGGAAAACATTGCTTTACGGATATCTTGAATTAAGCCAATTGCCACTATTGGAAGGAAAGGGTAAAGTTTCATCTGTTGAAGCTAAAGCTCATGCGATTAATGAGTATAATGAATTCAGAATAGATCAGGATAGAAATTATGAATCTGATTTTGATAACCTAATCAAATCCATTAAACAGATTGAAGGTAAAAAATAAAGCATATTTTTATAATATAATCTTGACATAGTTTGTCAACCTCATTAAACTATACTTTTGTGCTTTTTAACACTATAAATTTGTGATTTCATACTTATGTGTCGGAAATAAACGAATATTATGTATCCTAAGATACGTTCCATTTATATATTAAATTACGATTTCAAGGAGTACAAACAAATCGGCAATGCTAAAATGGTAATTATTGATGAAATGAAATAGACTGGAGCATATCCTGTACTTGCGGATACGAATGACCCCAAAAGTGCAGGTCCAAAGCCCATTGTCGCATCACAGAATATGAAAAATGTGGATATTGCATATGATCTGCGGTGTTCTGATACTTTTCTTGTTATGATTGCTGTACTGGCCGAATTAAGTGTTCCGAATCCCAGAGCGGCACATATTGCACAGATTATGACCGTGACGTTTGACGGGTAAAGTGCAATCAGCATCAGACCTATTGACTGGGCAACAATTCCAACCACACAAACTATCATGTCTCCTCCGTTGTCCTGGATTCTTCCGGCCAAAGGCCTTGTGGCAACAAGACAGATTGAGTATATGATGAAAAACCATGAAAATACCTCAGTCAGGTTCACCTCAACTGCATACAAGCGGTAAAATGAAAGTATTGACACATAACCGAGACTTGTGAGAGCCGTGAAAAGTGAAACCGGCACGGCACCGAACTCTATTACCTTTTCAATTCCGGAATATGACTTATCACCGGAAGTTTTATCCTTTGTGTCGTATTTGTCAACATCAATGAGAATTATGAATATCAAAGCCAGAAACGAGAAGGCAGAAGCTGCCGCAAAGCATCCCACAGATCCAAATGAATCATACAAAAATCCCCCAATGAATGGTCCAAGACCCACCGCCATTGTTGTTCCAAGCATGAAGTATCCGAAGGCTTCGGAAAATCTTTTTTTAGGCAATATTGCCGTTGCTATTGTCACTATCGCATTGGCTGATGCTCCGAAACCTATACCGTGTATGAATCTGACTATTATAAGGAGAGTGATGTTGTCCACTACAAAATACAGAAGACATGCAAGAAAATGAATTCCCATGAAAACAAGCGCTATCTTTCGCCAGCCGATTCTCTCAAGGGCATCACCTGAATATATTCTTGAACACAGTCCTCCGAAAATGTATATTCCTGAAACCAGTCCGGCAATCGTTGCAGTGGAGCCCATAGTTGTTGCATATTCGGTCACCGTTGACATCAGCGCATACATCACAAGAGCAGTAAAAAGTAGCGCTCCAAATATCAGGAAAAATGATTTGGTAAAAATTTTATCAGATTCATCAGCGTTCATCGTTAATGAATTTGTAATTAATTATATAAAAAAAGATAAGGTAGGAGAACTTAATCTCCCTTGTTCCAGTTTACAATACCATAGCCAACACATAGAAGTGTGGACAGGATAATTCCAAGGTATACTCCCCAAATCCATGGGTCTTCAATTCCTAAAATTCCCATTATGCATCACTCCCTTTTGAACCTATGTTTTCAAATGCCTTATCGACGACCTCCTGTGCAGGAGGTTTGGTAAGTAAACTTACTACTATTGTAAATATTGCAGAAACTGGCACCGCTATCAGCATCACGTCAATGAATGGCCATGGTGCTGCCGGAAGCAGTGTTTCCACACCTAATAAGAATTTACATATTCCAAGACCCACTGCGGTTTTCTTGAATACGAATGTCAACCAGAACAGACTGACGAATGTTCCGGAAACTATTCCCGCAATCGCTCCAGGCCTTGTGATTCCTCTCCAGTAAAGCGCTCCTAAAAATACAGGCAGGAATGCTGCTGCACAGATTTCAAAGAAGAGACTTGTACCGAGTGCAACCACACTTCCAGGAAGTGCGTATGCCATTACCAATGCAAGAATAATGGCTATAAGGATACCTACCCTTGAGATGCTTACCTGGTCGAGTTTCTGTTTGGTCTTTTTCCTTATTGTTCCGTAGATATCCACACCGAATGCGGTTCCCTGGGTGTGCAGTTGTGAGGATATTGTTGACATCGCAGCCGCAATCAGGGACAGAAGGAAAATGTACACGAACCATTCCGGAAGCGCCATTGTGATGAAAGTCGGAATGACCTTATCGATGTTTCCTCCAACCACATCAACAGCGATTTTGCCCAGCTTGTCAAAGAAGTATACGTTTGAAAGGGATCCTACGATATATGCGGTTGTCGGCATGATTGCAATGAATATTCCTCCAATCAAAACTGATCTGTTCAGTTCCTTGTCGGATTTAACTGTCATGAACCTTACGATAAGTGAAGGCTGTGCTAAAACACCGATACCTACACCAATCAATGTAGATGATACAAGTGACCACCAGAATGGTGTTCCAAACTCTGGGAAGGCCGTCCAGCCCGTACCTCCCGTTGCAAGCGCATCGGCAGGATACAGATTAACCATGTTTGTCAATGCGGTGTTTGCTGTGCTGACTCCTCCAAGCAGCCAGTAGACAAATACTAAAAGGAACACCATTGCAACTACCATGATGGTTCCCTGAAGTGCGTCAGTATACATAACACCACGGATTCCACCGAACAACACATAGAATGTGATAATGATTGATAAAATCAGCAGCGCTATACTGAAATTAATCATCAATGAGGATTCCAGAAATCTTGCAGCACCGATTAATACTACTGCAGCATATAAAGGCATTGCACAGAAGATTATCAATCCTGAGAAGTAATGGATGAATTTTGAGTCGAAACGTTTTCCCAAAAACTCAGGGAATGTCAAGGATTCCAAAGCATGCCCCATCCTACGTGTTCTCTTTCCTAAAAATACAAATGCGATAAATACACCAATGATAATGTTTAAGAATGCCAACCATAAAACACTCATACCATATTCACTAGCAACCCCTCCAAAACCAACAATAGCTGCTGTCGAAATAAAAGTAGCTCCATAACTCATTGCCATGATGAATGGATGTGTATCTTTACCAGCGATCATAAAGTCTTCAGAGGAATTAGTCTTTTTGTATGCGTAATAACCTACAAAAACAAGCGCGAATATGTAGATTATAAACACTATTGTTAAAATCATTACGTCCATAATTAATTACCTCTAAAAAAATATTAAATAACTTAATATCCACTTTAATTTATTATGTTTAATGTTTATAAAGCTTACTAAAATACATTGATGTACTTTTTTGTACATAATTGTTACTTTGTGATTAAATACTTGGCACCCCTGATTTCACCATGCTTGATTCCATCATAATGATACATGAAGAAAAGGTTCAAAACCTCATCGATTGTCATCTCAATTGGTTCAGAGACCCTGATTTCAATGCCCAAATCTTCAACCATTGCGTTATAGATGGCTCCCTTCATCATCTCCTCATGAGCATTATCAAAAATATTCATCCCCTCAACAATAGCTAATGCACCCCTATACCTTCTAGAAAATAATTTTAACATGAACGGAATCAATTTTGCAAACTCATCGTCATAAAGTTCCAAAAGCCTGTCTGCACAATCGCTCATCATATCATAATCCTTAAGAGCACTTGCAGACATCGACTTTTGGCGAACCGCATCAATAAAATCCTTATCAATATCAAGTGCCATATCACAATATTCCAAAGCCTTTTTATGATTGTTAAGAAGTTCGCACTCCCCAGCAAGAAAAACAAGACTGTGCTTATCATCCTTATTGACAATACGCTCAAGTTTCGCCAGGGATTTGACGGCACCCTCCTCATCCCCATTGAAGTAATGGCATTCGACCTTTCTGGACCACAGAAACTCACTATATGGAAATTTATCAATTTTTGAATCAATGATGCTTAAGGATTCATCATAACGCTTTAATGCCATCAGACTGGCGATTTTAATTAAGACTGCAAGCTTTTGATACTCATCTTCAACCTCAATGCCATCCAATATCTCCAATGCATTTTCATAATTCTTCTCGTCAAATTCATTTTTCGCCTTTTCGATTTGTAAATTCAAATTAATCACCATGTAAAGCTTGTAAAAAACTGATATAAATACTTGGTAGACAAAATAAAGTAAAAATTGATGTCAATTTGTAATTTAACGATTAAATATCAATATTTACTTCACTTCGTTAAAAATTAATTAAAATTGAAATCTAAAAACTAAACAGTTGGCTAAAATTATATATTGAATAACTTTCATAATTAAACACATTAGAAAAATTAATCAAATAGGGATATCATGTTTTGGGATGAAAAAGCCGAATGTATGGAAAAAGAAGAAAAAGAAAATATTCAACTGGAAAGACTGCAGAAGACCGTGAAGCTCGCATATGAAAATGTGGAGTTCTATAAGAAACGATTCGATGAAATCGGATTGAAACCGGAAGACATCAAGACATTGAAAGACATTGAAAAAATTCCATTTACAACCAAAAGTGATTTGAGGCAAGCCTATCCTTTAGGATTGCTTGCAGTTCCCCGTGAAGAAATTGTAGAAGTTCATGCATCTTCAGGAACAACAGGAAAGCCAACAGTCACAGCATACACTCAAAATGACCTGGACATTTGGGGAGAATGCATTGCACGTGGCCTTAAAATGGCCGGTGCCGAAAAAGATTATATTATCCAAAATGCATACGGATACGGTCTATTCACTGGAGGATTTGGAATACATCACGGTGGAAACAGAATGGGTGCCATTACAATTCCAATCTCTGCTGGAAACACCCAAAGACAACTTGACACAATGGTGGACTTCCAAAGCGAAATCCTTACATGCACCCCCTCATATGCAATGTATCTTGGAGAATCAAGAGAAAAAGCAGGAATATCTCTAGATGACATTAACTTAAAGATAGGAATCCATGGAGCCGAAATGTGGACCAATGAAATGAGAAAAAGGATTGAAGATTCCCTTGGAATCAAAACCCACAACATCTATGGCCTAACAGAAGTCATGGGCCCCGGGGTTGCTCAGGAATGTGATTACCAAAACGGAATGCATATTCAGGACGACCATTTCTATCCAGAAATTATCAATCCGGAAACTGGTGAAACCCTGGATTACGGTGAAAAAGGAGAACTGGTATTGACTTCCTTAACCAAAACTGGAATGCCAATCTTAAGATTCAGAACAAAAGACCTCACTTCACTTATTGCCGATAAATGTGAATGTGGAAGAACAACAGTCAGAATGACAAGAATCACCGGCAGAAGCGACGATATGCTGAAAATCAAAGGAGTCATGGTTTTCCCATCACAAATCGAAAAGGCATTACTTAAAGTGTCAGGAGCAAGCCCTAACTACATGATTCATGTAACAAGACCAGATATTTTAGATGAAGTGGAAGTTAAGGTTGAAGCTACAAAAGAATTGTTCTCAGATGAAATGAAAGAAATGGAAAGAGTCGAAAAACAGATACAGGCATCCATCAGATCAGAAACTGGAATTAGAGTGGACGTAAGTATTGTCGAACCGGAATCACTTCCAAGAAGTGAAGGTAAAGCTGTTCGTGTAATTGATGAAAGGAATTTAGATAGGTGATAAAATGGCAGTTAAACAAGTATCAATTTTTGTCGAAAACAAAGAAGGAAGAATTAAAAAAGCTATTGACACATTAGCTAAAGAAAACATTAACATTCGTGCATTATCAATAGCAGATACAACAAAATATGGAATTTTAAGATTAATCGTATCTGACAATGAAAAGGCAATAGCTGCTCTTGAAAAAGACGGATTTATCGTAAAAGAAAATGAGGTCATCATTTTGGCAGTGCCTGATGAACCTAACGGATTAAACTCAACCCTGGCTGTTTTCGATGAAAAAGGCATTAATCTGGAATACCTTTACGCTTTTGTAAGCAGCAAAACCGACGAGGCAATTGTCGTTATGAGACTGGAAAATATGGAAAAAGCTGTTGATGCCTTAAATGAAAGCAACGTCAAAATACTGGATGCTGAAGACATAAAAGATTTATAGAAAAGATTAACTTCTTTTCTACAACTTATTTTTT